>CALESG010000128.1 GCA_937907215.1 uncultured Ruminococcus sp. | reverse complement strand
TATTTTCGGCATTTTGTGAAGAGGGTGTATTTTCAGTTTTGCGGAATCAGGTTTAAGTTATAGTCCTGCATTTTATGTTTCACTGTATCTTTTTCAGAATACCAATCAAGACCAAGTATATCATTTTCATTTTTTGTATTATTACTATCTTCTGTACAAGCAGTAAGCAACAATAGAGGTACAATAAAACAAATTGGTATTATTTTCATAATATATCCCCTTTATGCAAAGTTTCAATTAGTCCCATTCAAATTTTGTAAGCTCGCCTTTTGTTTCAAGGTCAAGATAATCATTTTGTCTTAGAGCTTCATAAACTGCAATGGCAACTGAATTTGAAAGATTAAGGCTTCTAAGCGTACTTTTCATAGGTATACGCAGACAGCTTTCTTTATGTTTAAAAAGAAGTTCTTCAGGTAACCCCTTATCTTCTCTTCCAAATATAAGATATACCTTTCCATTATATTCTACATCACTATGCCGATTTCTGCCTTTGGTAGTGAAGAAATAAAATGTCCCTTCATTATTTTTTTCAAAAAAATCTTCCAAACCATCATAATAAGTTATATCAAGCTTATTCCAATAATCAAGTCCTGCACGTTTCAAATGTTTATCGGTAACAGTAAAACCCATTGGCTTTACTAAATGCAGTGCAGCTCCAGTTACTGCACAGGTTCTTGCAATATTTCCAGTATTCTGAGGAATCTGGGGTTCAACTAAAACTATATTTAATTCAGTCATGTTGTTATTTTCCTTTGTATAAAAAATATCTGCTGCTGCCATAATATTTTTGGAGGTGAAATAAAATGAAAATAAAATCAATGTTAAAAGGTGTGGGTTTAGGTGCAGCTGCCGGAACTGCTATTTATATTATGTCTAAAGCAACTTCCAGACAAAAGCACGATATTCGCAAAAATACAAATAAGGCAATAAAAGCTGCCGGTTGTATTCTTGATGATATAACATCTATTATTATGTAAAATATAAAATTATCTAAGAAGTATGCACAGTGTGATCAGCACTGTGCATTTTTTCTATAGCCAAGATAACTTTCCAAAATAATAGTTGCTGCTACAGCATCCACAACAGCTTTTCTTTTCTTTCCTCTTGTGTTTGTAACATTGAGATAATTATGAGCAGACACGGTGGTGCATCTTTCGTCCCAAAGCTCTACAGGCAATCCTGTCATCTCTTTTAATCCTTCGGCAAAAGCACTGCATTTTTCACAACGCTCACCAATAGTGTTATTCATATTCTTTGGATAGCCTACAACAAGCATCTCCGCACCACGAGATTTTGCTTCCGCCGCAACCTTTTCCATACACAAATCAAAATCCTTTTCTGCAATAACTCCGGCAGGAGAGGCAAGAAATTCACTTTTATCACAAACGGCAAGTCCTGTTCTGGAATCGCCAAAATCTACAGCCATTATTATCATAATACACGTCTTACCTTTGCTATTACCACGGATTTACAGAGCCAATGATGTCATTTATATCAGAAATGCCCTTTTCTTCAAGCCAATCATTCATTTCATCAATAATGCGTACTGGTGCATATGGATCGGTAAATATTGCAGCTCCGACCTGTACAGCCCTAGCACCAGCCATCATCATTTCAATAGCAGCTTTACCAGAATCAATACCTCCCATTCCTATTACCGGAATAGATACAGCATTAGCTACCTGCCATACCATTCTTACTGCAATAGGAAATACAGCAGGACCTGACATACCGCCTACATTATTTTTAAGAATAGGTCTGCCTGTATTTATATCAATACGCATTCCCAAAAGCGTATTGATAAGTGATACGCTATCTGCTCCTGCTGCTTCTACTGCTCTTGCTATTTCGGTTATATCTGTAACATTAGGCGAAAGCTTAACAATAAGCGGTTTTTTTGTTGCTTTTCTTACAGCTTTTGTTATAGCTTCTGCTGATTCACAATGAACACCGAATGCTGCACCGCCCTTTTTAACATTTGGACAGGAAATGTTGAGTTCTATCATGTGAACATCTGTATCATCAAGCATCTCTGCAATTGAAACACATTCATCTATTGTAGAACCTGCAATATTTGAAATAATAACAGTATCTTTAGTCAAAAGATTTGGCAGCTCTCTGTTTATAAAAGCATCTATTCCCGGATTTTGCAGACCAACTGAATTTATCATACCCGATGGACATTCCGCAATTCGTGGAGAAGGATTGCCCATTCGTTCTGTTATAGTTGTACCTTTAGTTGCAATACCGCCAAGTTTTGACAGTGGAAAAAGTTTTTCATATTCTCTGCCATATCCAAAAACACCAGACGCAGGAATAACCGGATTTTTAAAATCAACACCGGCTACATTAACTGATAAATTTGCCATTACCACTGTACCTCCTTTGATGAAAATACCGGACCGTCTTTGCAGACATGACCCATAACATCTTTTCCTTCTTTTTTCAGCTTGCAGGCACATACAAGACAAGCACCTATTCCGCAGCCCATTCTCTCTTCAAGTGAAACTTCACAGAATATATCTGCATCATTAGCAATGGCAGATATAAATTTAAGCATCGGTGCAGGTCCGCAAGCATAAATGGCATCAACATTTCCATTGGCAATAATTTCTTTCAATGGTTCTGTAACAAGTGCCTTTCTGCCTGCCGTGCCATTATCTGTACACAGAACACTTTTAGCACCGGATCTATTAAATTCATCTTGTAAAATAACACATTCCGCACTTCTGAATCCTGAAATTACAGCAGCTTTATTGCCATAATATTTTGCAAGAGTAAGCATTGGAGGATTTCCTATGCCGCCGCCTATAAGAATAACATTTTCCGCATCGGGCAGAAGTGTGAATCCATGACCTAAAGGTCCAAGAACATCAAGATTTTCACCTGCATTCTTAGCGGCAATACGCTCTGTACCTTCATGCTTTACTTCAAAAACTATCCTTAGATTTCCATTCTCCTTGTCTATATCGCAAATAGATATTGGTCTTCTAAGAGTCATTCCATCCGGAAGAATATGCAGAAATTGACCAGGCTCAGCAGCATCTGCAATATCAGGGCATAGAATATTCATGCTAATAATATTCTTTCCAAGAACTTCTTTTTTTACTATCGGATATAGTGATTTTGTATATTCCATATTAGTTCCCTCTTAATCAATTTATTTTGAAAGTCCTGTAACCTTTACAATATCCTCTCTCATTCTTAAGGCTTCTCTTCTTGCAGCTTTTGCAAAATCAGCATCGTTGCAGCCCTCTTTCTTATAAGCACACATTATAGCTCTTGAAGAATTTACAATAGCTCCAAGACCATTTTTATCAAATGCACCTCTAAGTCCCTCTGCACCGCCGCCTTGTGCACCGTATCCGGGTACAAGGAACATAGTATGAGGAAGTCTTTTTCTAAGCTCAGAAAGCTGTTCCGGATATGTTGCACCAACTACTGCTCCTACTGCTGAATAGCCATATTCGCCTATAGTGTTTTCACCCCATTTTTCACACATATCACCCATTGCTGCATAAACAGGAGTATCATCTATACATTTGTCCTGAAGTTCACCGCTTGAAGGATTAGAAGTCTTTGCCAGAACAAATATTCCCTTATCTCTTTCAGTGCATATTTTTAACAATGGAGCAATTCCGTCTGTGCCGAGATAACCATTAACTGTAAGAGCATCTGCACCAAAAGGTTCAAACATTTGATCCCCCACTGCTACTGTACCCAAATGTGCTGCTGCATATGCTTCCATTGTAGCACCAATATCATTTCTTTTTCCATCTGTCATAACATACATACCTTTTGACTTAGCATAGGAAATAGTTTCAGTAAGAACTCTCACACCTTCCCAGCCGTACATTTCATAATAAGCAGCCTGTGGCTTTATAGCCGGAACAACATCATACAGCTCATCAATGAGAGCCTTATTAAATGTAAGAATAGCTTCGGCAGCAGCTTTAAGTGTAACACCATACTTTTCAAATGATGCTTTTGTTATATATTCTGGAACATATTCAAGTCGTGGGTCAAGACCTGCAACAGATGGATTTTTCATTTCAATAATTTTATTTATAAGTCTGTCAAATGACATAGTAAATTCTCCTTTTTAATTTAATTTATATTTTCATTATTACTTGATTTCAACAAAATTATACTCTGTATCCTTATAACGTATTTCACCGTTTAATATTGTCATAATGGGCTTGCCCTTAAATTCAACACCCTTAAATACAGCATTTCTTGCCTTTGAATGAAGTTTAACAGGGTCTACTGTCCATTTGTAATCCGTGTCTATTATGCAGATATTTGCTTTTTCTCCAACAGCTATTTTCACATTCGGCAATGAAAGTATCTCTCGTGGTCTTTCTGACATAATCCTTGCTATATCAGAAAGTGTTATCTTGCCGTCATGATAAAGAGTAAGTACAGCAGCCAGAGATGTTTCCATACCTATAACACCATTTGGTGCGTGATAAAAATCGCTTTTTTCTTCAGGCGTATGCGGAGCATGGTCGGTTACTATGCAATCAATAGTTCCGTCAAGAACGCCTTCTAAAACAGCTATTCTATCCTCTTCTGTACGAAGCGGAGGATTCATACGATAATCTGCATCCATCGAAACAGTTTTATCTTCTGTCATAAGAAAATAGTGCGGACAAGTTTCACACGTAACCTTCACACCCTTTGACTTTGCAAAACGTATCATATCAACAGAACCTTTTGTTGATACATGAGCAATATGAATCGGTACATCTGCACTACCTGCAAGTATCATCTCTCTTGCGGTAATATAATCCTCTGATGCTCTGTCCATTCCGGGAACGCAAAGCTTTTCAGATATTTTTCCCTTGTTGATAATTCCTCCGTTTATAATAGACAAGTCTTCACAATGGGAAATAACCGGAATATTTCTTTCATCAGCCAAAAGCAACGCTTCTCTCATCATTTCAGCATTTTCTACCGGTCTGCCATCATCAGAAACAGCACATATTCCGGCTGATTTTAATGAATCAAAATCACAAAGCTCATTTCCTTTAAGTCCCTTTGTAATAGAACCAACAGGATGTACTTCAACACCTGTAGATTTAGCTTTATCTATTATATAACGAACAGTTTCAACATTGTCAGTTACAGGTTTAGTATTAGGCATAGCAGCCACTCCTGTAATTCCTCCGGCAAGAGCTGCATTACAGCCTGTGATAATATCTTCCTTTTTGACAAAACCAGGATCACGAAGATGAACGTGCATATCAAAAAGTCCTGCCATAGCAACAAGCCCTGTACAATCATATACAGTATCGGCACATTTGCCGTCAAAAGATGTTATAACACCATTTTCAATAAGAATATCAGCATTAAAACAACTCTTACTGTCTGCAACAGTTATATTTTTCAGAAGAAACGAACTCATAAAAAGTCACTCCTTATATATTTTTTTGCCATTTACTAATTTAATTTTACCATATATATCCTCTTAAGTCAAGACAAAGCATTGCTGAGAGTACATAATTCTTCCATAGAAAGAGCTTCGATTCTGACATTTTCAGATATACCCAAATTTTTTAAAATGTCTGATAATTCAGCTTTATCATATCCCATTATTCCGGAAAGTGAATTGACAAGTGTTTTTCTTCTCTGCTGAAATCCTGCTCTTACCATTTTGAAAAAATGTTTCTGGTCATTAACAGCTTCACGCCATTTTCCGCCTGTTTTTATTTGTATCACCGCTGAATCAACATTTGGTGCAGGCATAAAACTTCCTCTTGATACTGAAAAAAGCTTTTCTACCGTTCCATAAAAATTAACTGCTACAGTAATCGCTCCTGCATCTCTTGTACCGACCTTAGCTTCAAGCTTGTCTGCAACTTCTTTCTGCACCATTACTGTTATAGTTTCAATATCTGCTCCGCTTTCAAGCAGATACATAAGTATCGGTGTTGTAATATAATAAGGAAGATTTGCACATACTGCTATTTTAAGTCCGCCTAGTTCCTCTTCAATAAGCTTTTTAAGATCACACTTTAAAATATCATCATGAATAATATGAAGATTTTTATGCTCACCTACTGTTTCCCTAAGTATAGGCAAAAGTCTTTCATCCACCTCAACTGCACATACCTTTTCAGCACGTTTTGCAAGTTCATGAGTCAAAACTCCAACTCCTGTACCTATTTCAAGAACTCCGTAGCCGGGCGAAGCATTGCCCATTTCTGCTATTTTTGGACAGACAGATGGATTTATAAGAAAATTTTGACCTAACTTTTTTGAAAAATGAAACCCATGCCTTTCCATAATTTCCTTGACCACATTTATATTTGTAAGGTTTTCCATATACTTCCTCCTGCTTAAAAAAATGTCACCTTTATTTCTTTGCCCAGATGTGTAGAGTAAATAAAACACTCTTTTACATCCTTGCCTGTTATTTGTTTAAGAGCCAGACTGTAAATATAAAGCTGTAATCTATATTTTTTTATAAGTTCAATTTCATTTTTAACTTTATCCGTTTTATAGTCTGCAAGTATAAAACTATCATTTTCAACAAAAGCAATATCTATTATACCTCGTATAATACTTCTTGCATTTCTATATTCACATATTGGCTTTAAATCTTCAGATTCGATATTTTCCGGAATATCAAGATCGGAGATGCGAATAAAAAATTTCTTTTCACGATACAAAAAAGATGACTTCTTTATACGTTTATATAAATCACTTCTAAAAAATGGCTCTATCTCACCCACACGCACTGTCTTCATCTGCATTTCTGTAATAAATCCGGACTTGCATATATTTTTAAGCTCATCAATTACATTTTTTTCTGCTCTTGAAAAAACAGCATATTGAAAAAATGCATGAACTGCTGTTCCATGTTCTGCACCGGTAAGTGCTTTTCTTTCTTCTGTGATGAATCGTGGTCTTTTTAAAGTAAGATTTTCAGATGAATTTGCCTTTGCAAAGGCTGTTACACTCATCATGGATACTGTAAATGTTTCTTCGGAATCATATTTAAAATCTATATTCGATCTTATATCATCAATAGTTTTTATATCCGGTGCTTTCATCGCCTCTTCCTTCTTTTTTGGTACAGGCTCTGAAATATATTCATTTATATATTTTATACTAAGCTCCGGAAAACCTTCTCGGTGTTTTTCTATTCCAATTGTTTCCGGAACAAAATCATTAAACTTTTTATCTCCAAGATACATAAGACCGATCCATATCCAGTCTGACATTGTATTTACACTTGATGTGATACTCTGCGGAATTTTATCAGAATCTTTTAAAAATTGTGCATATACAGAAAGCTTTTTCTTTTCATTTTCACCGTACACCAATGGAATAAACAGTTTCTGCCTTGCTCTTGTAAGTGCTACATACAATATACGAAGTTCTTCGCTTATTTGCTGTCTTCTTTTTTCATCTTGTATTATCATATGTGGCAAAGATTGATATTTCTCAAAAGTATCAGGATTATTAAGCCTCATTCCTGCCAATCCGGAATCTGTACAGCTAAGCTTTTTCATATTGTCCTGCTTAGAAAATTCTGTTTCTGTTCTGCATACAAATACAAAATGGAATTCAAGTCCTTTTGAACCGTGCATTGTCTTAATAGAAACAGCAGAATCAGAACTGTCCGCAGAACTTGCCTGTGCAAAATCCTTGCCATTTTCAAGCATATTATCAACATATCTTAAAAAGCCCGAAATGCCTCCATTTGAATTTTCTTCATAGGAATGAACATACATAAGAAGCAATTGCAAATTTGCACGTTTTTTATTGCCGTCTTGATAAAGCTGCATAACTGATAAGAAATCTGTTGTTTCATATATTCTGCGTACAAGCTCTTCAAGAGAATAAAGCGTACTGTCTGCTCTGAGTCTGCTTATTGTATTATAAAGATTTTTGCATTTTAAGCAAAGTTCGTCATCAGTATTCTCTTCAAGCATTACACACATTGACGCATAAAGTCTGAGATCTTTATTGGCAATTCGTATTTTTGCAACATCATCTGCTGTAAATGAAAACATGGGCGACAACATAACAGCTGCCAATGGTGTTTCAAGCAGCGGATTATCAATAATTCTAAGCAAATTAAGAATAAGGCTTATTTCTTTAGACTGGATATATTCGGTTTGCTCTATACTTTTCACGGGAATATTCCTGTTTTCCAATGCCTTTGCATATGCCTTAGCCGGACTTTTATTTCTTAGCAAAATGCAGAAGTCATCGTATCTGCAAGCTCTTATGCTCCCATCTTTTTCAAGTACAGGATATTCTTCTCTTATCATCCTGCTTATAGTTTCAGCAGTATATTCCGCTGAAATATCTTCTTCCATATCATCGTTTTCAGGAAGAATTATAACTTCTGTTTCCTTTTGCTCAACTGATAATTTATTATAACGTTCTGCTCCCGTATAAAGCCATTCGTCTTTAGTATATGAAACCTCACCGCAGTTTTCATTCATTATTCCTGAAAATAGAAAATTTACAAATGAAATCACCTGTTCACTGCTTCTGAAGTTTTTGCTTAATCTTATAAGTTGTAATGGTGCAGAAGAATTTTCACTATATTCAACGGCATCTTTTGCAGCATTGCTGAAATTTCTTGGATTGGCATTTCTAAACTGATATATACACTGCTTTATATCGCCAACTATGAAAACATTACTGCCATATTTTAAATCGCCTGTATTTTCATCAAAACCGTTTTTTGATATAAGTTTAAATATATAATCCTGTCTGTTATTTGAATCTTGACATTCATCTATCATTATTATCTCATAATACTGAGCCATTTCTTTTGCAATATCTGAAGGACAAACACGTCCAAGTTCATCTCGTTCAGATAGAATTTCAAGTGCAAGTCTTTCGGCATCATCAAATCCAAGAGCGTTTCTCTCTGATTTCATATCCCAAAGTATATCTGACATATCGCATTCAAGTTCATACAAAAGCGGGATTATTTTTATATGCTCTTTCATATCACTTTCAAAATACGGAAGTGTCAGTGTTATTTTCTTTAAAAGTGCATCAAGTCTTGAATTATACTGCTGCCTAAGCGAACGCACTTCATCAAATTTAATTGGATCTAAGACATCCTTTTTACGCATTGTAGGATAACGGCGTCCCATATGAAGTTCCATAATTTTAAGTGCATACTCACTTATGCGTTTTTTATCAGGCGATGATTCATTAAGAAGTTTGCAAAGCATTGAAACTGCATCATAATCCATCATTACCCAATCAAGAACATTATTATTTTCATCATATATATAAGCTGCTGAATATACTGCATTGTCACATAATTTTCGTATGGATAAAGCATCACGTCTTAAACCTTTAATAAGATTGTTATAGTAAATATTTTCACTTTCAGGTTTTTTATATGTATCCAGTACATTTTCGATCCATACATCTTTAAACGGTATTGAAGAAAAAAATTCATGGATCTCCATTAAAACTTCTTCAAGCGGTCCATCTGATTTAGTGCAGAATGCTTTCCAAAGTATTTCCATATCGTTTTTTCTTTCCCTGTGCCAAAGCTTTATTGCCATATCGGCAGCACGTGCTGCAAGAATTTTTTGCTGTGAATCATCAAGAACTCTAAAGGTTGATGTTATCTCACTGTCACCTATATGTTCTCTTATCAAATCAAAGCAAAAAGAATGTATAGTAGAAATATGAGCAGTTGGCAAAAGCATTTGCTGTCGTCTTAGCCAAGGCTCGTCCGGATTTCTGGCTATAGTATATTCAAGAGATGCTGAAAGCCTTTGACGCATTTCAGCAGCCGCATCTACAGTAAACGTTACAACTATTATTTTTTCAACAGGAATCGGATTATTTTTATCTGCTATTATATTCGTAAGTCGTTCAACTAAAACTGATGTTTTTCCGCTTCCCGCTGCTGCGGATACTATATATCCGCTTCCACGTGCATCAATGGCAGTCTGCTGCTGCGGTGTCCACGACATAGTATATCCTCCTTTTCTGTTATTAAAAATTATTCAAGCTCTGCCATAACACTTTTATCAAGCTCGCTCATACTTTCATCAGGTTTTCGGCATTCGTGTTTATCTGAATTTCCGCATATGTCTTTAAATGTACAATATTTACATGAATCCTTTTGAGATATTACAAGCGGATTTGCAGCAGCATTTCCGCTGTAAATCAAGTCTGCTGTTTCTATTAGCTTTCTTTTTGTATATTCCTTAAGCTTGTCAAATTGATGTTCATTCAGGAATATTCCAGATCTCTTGTTAAATTCCACACCGCTTTTCAAAAGAGAAGCACTTACATATTTGCCTTCAATATTTTTATCCATAGCTCCAATTATTTTTTTATTATCAATAAGAACACCATTCATTTTATATTGCTGAATCAAAGAATCAGACGGCTCAAGTGTACTTCCTCTTTCCAATGTACATTCAGGCACTCCTGCCGGCATATAAAGTACTCCTGCCGGATATGAACCGCAAAGTTTTGATTGGCTTCCTATTACAGTAAAAAGATAAAGCAGCATTTGCATATCAATGCCGAATTTTAAATTTCCAAGTGAAAATTTCTTTCCGCCTGTTTTATAATCCACAACCCTTACCCAATCGCATTCACTATCATGAAATACATCTATTCGGTCAACTTTTCCTCTTATCGATACTGTATGTCCAGAATCTGTGATTATTTTTGGCGATGGAAAATTTATGCTTTTATCTGAAATTTCAGCTTCCATAAATTCAGGGTAAAAAAGTGACTGTCTAAATTCCTCCTGCAAGTGCATTGCAAGTTCATTTACACCGCATACAATATGTTCAAATGCTGCTATATCTCTTGAATTTTGATATTTATCTCCGCCGAATTCATCTTCCCAATATTTCTTTGAAATGCGATTTATTTCATAATTTAATTCTTCCAAGGTCATATTAAGAAATTTTTCTTTTGTCGTATTGGTTATAAGCTGTTCAAGACATAAGTGTATTATATTTCCTCTTTCTGCTGCTTCAAGTTTTACTTTTCTTCTCTCAAAAAGTCTTAACGCATATCTGCAAAAATATTGAAACGGACACATATTATATGTTTCTATTTGAGATGCAGAAAGAATCAAACTGCTTCCCACTAAATTTTCCATTATTGAAGGAGATACCGTAAAATCAATATCATCATGTACACTTTTGAGATAATTTATACGTTCTGCGTAATATTTATCTTCATACAATATTGATTGAATGGCTGCAATATCATTATCTCTGTTTGCAAAATCCTGCACATAATGATAATATGCTGCTGCTTTGGTAACAGCATAATATGATGTTGAAACTGAATTTTGTGTTGTAAGAATTTCATTTTCATTTGAAAAGAGTGAGAGAGTATGATTTATAACACTGCTTCTTAGACACTTTTTATCACTGTTATCTTTAAGCGGATAACAAAGATATAATTCATCAGATGCACTTGACAGAGTTTTATATACAGCAAGTCTTTCATCTGCCGCATTCAGTTCGGCTGCCTGACCTGTTTCTATACTGCACTTTAAAAGTTCCAATCTATCCTTTTCAGAAAAAATAGGATTACTGCTAACATTCATTGGAAAAACTCCGTCACACACTCCAAGTACAAATGTTATTTTAGGCTCGCTCAATCTTGAAGTCCTTGAGGCACCAATAAAAACAGAGTCAAGCGTTCGTGGCGGCACAGAATGTGAGATAGTACGTATAAGCGAATTTAAAAGTGTAAAATATTCTCTTAAAGAACACTTTTCATCGCCATACAAAAATGCCAGAACATCAAGTATGTCAATAAGACTTTCCCATACACGTTTAAAATCCTGCATCATTTGCATCTCTATGCCTGCATCATTACAAGACAAAAGATTAACGGCTCTTTCACTAATATTCTGTTCAATCAAAAATTTATATACAGCTTCACTCATATCCCTGCCTGTTACACAATTTTCGCACAGTTCACGAAGCATTACAAGAGGTGCAATAAGTTTTTTTCTAAATATCTCATTATCGGCATGATCTTCGCCCATGGTGAAACTGTCATACCACATACTGCCGTCAATGCTCCATATGTAACAGTAATTTTCAAGTTCTGACAGTTCAAGCAAATTTAAGTCTGTAAATCCCGATTTTCCATATCTTAAAAGAATTTCTGTATCAGGCGATTTCATTGTAATCAATGATGTAATAGAAATCAAATAAACCATAAATGGTGTATGGATAAGCGACTTTGGAATATCAATATGACAAGGCAGTTCATATCTTTTCATTGAATGTTCAAGTATTCCTGAGTAACTTGAAAGTTCATTTGTTACAATTGCAATATCTCCGCATTTTATATCAGTTTTTTCTTTAAGAAGTCTTTTTATGGCTGCACATACATATTCGACCTCATCAAAAGGAGAGTATGCTTCAAAAATATGTATATGTTCAGCCTTGCTTGATGACTCGATTATACATGGACGAAATATAGTCTTGCTGAGTTTACGCATACAACCGTATTTCATACGATACTGTTCTTTGCAATGAATGAATTCTGTTTTAACATGATGATCTTCTGCTATATGCTTTATTCTTTTACACGCCGCTAAAACAGAGGCAAAAAGAGAAAGTTCCTGTTCATCCTCTGATTCCATTCTCAAAGCAACGTAAACCTCATCAGCAAGACCTATTATTACATCTAACATTTCATATTGATCAGCAGTAAAGCTTTCAAATTCATCTATAAATACAGTCTTTCCAGCAAAATAATCATTACCGTTTGCAATAGCAGCTGACTCTGTAATATCTGTAAGCATATCTTTTAAATGATGCTTTTCCAGCAGCATTTCATAATAACTGTAAATCACAGCTATATCAGACATCTTATCAAAAAGCTTGCCTTTAAGCTTCTGACATCTTTTGGAAAGCTCCGCTGAATCTATTCCGCTTCGTCTGAAATTTGATATAATATAAGCAGCTTCACCGGCGAATTCTCCGCTTTCAACTTGTTTTCCAAAAAAGTTAAGCTGCCCTTTTGACATATTCAACGCTTTAAGAACAAGTCCGGTCTGCATAATGTCATCCATATATGAACCAACATCTTCACTGCCAAAACGCAAGAATATATCTTCTGACAATGAAGTAAAACTATAAGTTTTAATTGAATTAAACGCCTTTGCACCAAGCTTTCCATAAAGTTTGCGGTCGAATTCATATGAAAACTGCTCCGGTACAAGTGTTAGTATATCACATCCGTCAGATATTTTGCTCTTTATCAATTCCATTATTTGAAATGATTTTCCGCTTCCTGCATCGCCTATTATAAAATGAATCAAATAATAGCACCTCCATGTAACGTACACACAGCATACATATAACATATAAAAAAATCCGCAGAATAGATAACTATACTGCGGAACTCTCTTAAATAATTCTTACTCTTCTGTTTCCACGTTTATTTCACGATGAGGAACAGGTGTAGAAAATACTATCTGAGTTGACGTATTACCAAAACGCTGTATCTTTCCTATAAATGCATCCAGCTCTTGTGTTGACGGAAATGATACCTTTATAAGCATTGAATAAACTCCCGTAACACAGTTGCATTCAAGAACATTAGGACAGCTGTTAATAAACGGATAAAACTCTCCCTTGCGGTCAGCTGACAATTCGAGATTTATAAAAGCTGTTATATGGTAGCCAAGTTTTTGGCGGTCAATTACTGTATTATATCCAAGAATGATTCCCTGCTTCTCAAGCTTATCTATCCTTGATGAAACCGCTGGTGCAGAAAGAAAAACTTTTGACGCAAGTACCTTTAGAGGCATTCTTGCATTTTCCTGTAAAAGCGTGATCAGCATTGCATCAATTTTATCCATTCACTTAATCCTCCTTACATTAACTATTAAAAAGAAATTAAAACCATTGTTTTTCTATAGCTAATGCATCTTTTTTCTTATTTTTATAAAGCATTTTCACTTTTTTAGTATAACAAATAATTATTTCAGCAAATTTTATAAAATATAAATTTTTTTATGTTCAGCGTCTGCCGTTTCTCTTGAGGTCGTTCATTTTACTTTTAGTACTCTGAATGCTTCTAAGGCTTTCCTGCAATGCCTCTTCAGCTTCTGCAAGCATACTGTCAACATAATTTGCAGCGCCCTCACGTATTTCATTTGAGGCAACCTTTGCACGAGCAAGCATATCTACGCCTCTTTGACGTGCGGCAATTTGTATAGCATCCTGTGAACACATTTCCTTTGCACGTGCTTCAGCATCCTGAACGATCTGTTCAGCCTTTATCTTAGCATCGCCAATAATTCTATCGCAATCAAAATCTATAAGCTTAGCACGTTTGATCTCAGCCGGAATATTCAGACGAATATCATTTATAAGCTCACGTAAACGATCAGCATCTACGATCACTTTATGTGATACAAATGGAATTGGGTGTGCATGGTCTAATGTTTCGTCCATATCTTCAAGAATTTCCTCAACAGTCATCTTATTTCTCCTTTACCAAACGTCTTTTTATATCTTCAAGTATCGGCTCCGGTACAAAATGGCTTATATCACCACCAAAATTTGCAATCTGTTTTACAACACTGGAGCTTAAATACATATTTTCTGCTGTTGTTGTTAAAAAAACAGTTTCAGCACCACCATAAAGCTTTTTATTTGCAAGTGCCATTTGAAATTCATATTCAAAGTCACTTACTGCCCTGAGTCCTTTAACTATTGCTATTGCACCCACTTGCTTTACATAATCTGCGAGCAAACCATCAAAATGTTCTACGTGTACATTTGACAGATGTGATGTAACTGTATTTATCATATTTTTGCGTTCTTCCAACGAAAAACTAAAATTCGATTTCATCATATTAACTGATACAAGCACAATGACTTCATCAAAAAGTCCTGCGGCTCTGGTTATAATATCAAGATGTCCTAATGTTACTGGATCAAAGCTTCCCGGACATACTGCAATCCTACTCAAACTGCATCTCTTCTTCCTGGTTAATATAAATGGTTACGCTTATTTTTCCATAATTATAGCGTTTTTTTACTTTTAGGCTTCCTATTTCATCAGGCAGTACTAGTCCTTTTTCATGTTCACAGACAACTTTTCCTCCTGATACAATTTTTTCAGATAAAATCGGCAAGACTTCTTCAAGAATACCTTTCCCATAAGGCGGGTCAAGAAACGCAATATTATAATTTTTATTATCTGTTTTTAAAAAGTCACGTGCATCAGCCTGACAGCAAGTCGAAACTGTTTCAAGATCCATATCGGCAATATTCTTACGTGTTACATTCAAAGACTTTGAAGATACATCAACAAACACAGCCTTTTCTGCACCACGGCTCAAAGCTTCAATACCCATCTGTCCGCTGCCTGAAAACAAATCAAGCACAACCGCTTTATACAAGTCAAACTGCACAGCAGAAAAAATAGCTTCTTTAACCTTATCTGTTGTAGGACGTACATCCATTCCCTCAAGAGTTTGAAGTTTTCTTCCTCTTAAGCTGCCTGCTATGACTCTCATTACTAATCACACCTCATTTATCATTTTTACATTCTTTATTATTATACAGGAATTCTGTCGTTTTGTCCAGAGTTTATTAAAAAAAACGTGCTGTTTGTCGTTTTGCACAATAAGCAGCACGCATTTGTCAAATATTCTGAATGATTTTGTATAATTCTTTTCCAATCTCCAAATTCACACCGGCAATTTTTGCAAGTTCAGCCGCATCTGCTCTTTTCATATTTTCCTTTGTCTTGTAATAAAGCAAAAGTTTTTGAGCTTTTTTAACTCCTATTCCACGAATCGATGTAAGTTCTAATTCATAAGAAGCTTTTTTATGACGAGTACGCATATATGAAATAGAAAACCTATGCACTTCATCTTGAATCTGCGTAATAAGATTAAAGGCATCCATATGCTTTGAAATTGCGATCTCTCCGCCTTCTGCTGCAATGGCACGTGTACGGTGTTTATTATCCTTTACCATTCCAAAAAGCGGTATATCCAGATTCATACTTTTTAGAACTGGTCTTACTGCATTTACGTGACCAGTTCCGCCGTCAAGCAAAATAAGATCCGGTTTGCGTTTAAACCATTCATCGCCGTCTTGTTCTATAAGATGAGTAAGCCTTCTCCTAAGTGTTTCCTGCATGCATGCATAATCATCTGGACTGCTTTTTTCCGGGAATGAAAATCTCTTATACGCTTTTTTAAGAGGTCTACCGTTCTCAAAAACTATCATTCCGGCAACTATAGATGATGACGAAAGATTGGAAATATCATATGCTTCTATATATAATGGCGCACTTTTAAGTCCTAAAACACTTCCTAATGTTTCAAGTGCTTTTACTTCTTTAGCGGTTCTTCCGGCTCTTAAGGCAAGTTCCTCAGCCGCATTGTTTTTTGAAAGCTCTACAAATCTAACAAGAGTACCTCTCTGCGGCATATGAATATATACTCTTGTGCCTGCGAGAGATGTAAGCCATTTCTCAAGCATTTCTGAATCGGGAATAACAGAATCAACATAAATATTTTTAGGAACATCACGTCTGCCGTGATAATATTGCTCTATAAAAGATTGCAGCAGTGCAGAGCCATCATATTCTTTTTCACTAAAGAAAAACGTCTGTTTATCAAAAAGTCTTCTGCTTCGATATATCAGTATAGAAACACACTGACTGCCGCTATTGTCTGCCGACGCTATAACATCTGCTTCTTCAACATCAGAATCAAATATTTTTTGTGTTTCTCCTGCTTTGCGTATAGCATTTATACGGTCACGCAATACAGCTGCACGTTCAAAATCAAGTCGTTCTGCTGCATCTTCCATTTCCTTTTGCATACGCTTAGCAGATTCCTCACTGCCGCCCTTTATATATTCTATTGCCTGTTCTATTGTTTCTGAATATTCCATTCGGCTGATTTTTCCCTGACATACTCCGCTGCAAAGATTTATATGATAATTAAGACATGGTCTTCCTTTTCTAAAATCTTCTGGAAATTTTTTATTACAAGTAGGAAGTCGAAACACACGATTTACTTCCGAAATTGTTTCACGTGGAACGTTTCCACTCATATAAGGACCTAAATATTTTCCCGGCTTTTCTTTATTTTTTTCAGCTGTTATCCTTGGATACGCTTCATCAGATATACGAATATAGCTGTATCCTTTATCATCTTTAAGAAGTATATTATATTTAGGCTGATGCTGCTTGATAAGACTGCATTCAAGTACAAGTGCTTCATATTCAGAATCTGTTACAATAAAATTATAATCATATACATTTGAAACCATACTAGCCACTTTTGGAGTATGGTCTGCACCTTCACGGAAATAACTTGTAACACGATTTTTAAGATTTTTCGCCTTGCCTATATATATTATCTCTCCAGATTTATTTTTCATAATATAAACGCCCGGAGATGTTGTAAGCTTCGCTGTTTTTTCTCTCAAAAAAGGTAAACGAACGTTCATTATGCACCTCCGGGCGTATTACTTTAAATTATATCAGTTTTCAAAAGCTTTAAGTGCTTTTTGTCCAATATCATGACGATAATGAACATCTTTCCAATTTATGGATTCTACTCCTTTATATGCGATCTCAAGTGCCTTTGACAGGGATTCAGCTGTAGCGGTCACGCCAAGTACACGACCACCTGCATTCACTATTTCACCATTATCATTAAGCTTTGTGCCTGCATGATATACAAAACAGCTTTCGATCTGTCCTTTATCATCAAGACCGGAAATTACAAGACCACTTTCATATTTCTTAGGATAACCGCCGCTTGCCATTACTACACAAGCAGCATTTTCATTTTTCCAGTTAACTGTAAGCTCACCAAGGCGTTCTTCTTCAATAGCTTCAATAATATCAACAAAATCAGTGTCTAAAAGAGGAAGTACAACCTGGGTTTCAGGGTCACCAAAACGACAATTATATTCAATAACCTTAGGTCCGTTTGGTGTAAGCATAAGACCAAAATACAGACAGCCTTTAAATGGACGACCTTCTTTTTGCATTGCATCAATAGTAGGCAGGAATATTTTTTCCATACACTCATTTGCAATCTCATCTGTATAATAAGGATTAGGTGCAACTGTACCCATTCCTCCGGTGTTAAGTCCCTGGTCACCATCCAAAGCACGTTTATGATCCATTGATGAGATCATAGGCTTTATAGATTTTCCATCTGTAAAACAAAGAACAGATACTTCGGGACCTGTAAGAAATTCTTCAACTACTACTTGAGAACCGCTTTCACCAAAAATCTTATCTTCCATTATTTCAGTAACAGCTGCTTTTGCTTCATCATAATTCTGTGCAATAATAACACCTTTTCCAAGTGCAAGACCATCGGCTTTGATAACTGTAGGATATGTGTTTTCATTTTCAATATAATCCAGAACCTTTTCAGGCTGATTAAATACAGCATACTTAGCAGTCGGAATATTATACTTTTGCATAAGATTCTTTGAGAACACCTTGCTGCCTTCAATTATAGCAGCAGCCTTATTCGGTCCAAATGTGCGGAATCCTGCATTCTGCATAACATCCACCATTCCTGCAACAAGAGGATCATCCGGTGCTACAAATACAAGGTCAACTTCCAGTTTCTTTGCCAAAGCGAGCATTCCATCTATGTCAGTAGCTTTAACAGGAAAACATTCAGCATATTTAGAAATGCCGCCATTACCCGGTGCACAATAAAGCTTTGATACTTTTTTGCTTTCAGCAAGCTTCATAATAATTGCGTGTTCACGTCCGCCTCCGCCAACAACTAATATTTTCATTATTAGTCCTCCAAATAAATCAATGATGGAACAGACGAATGCCTGTAAATGCCATTGCCATATTATACTTATTGCATGTCATTATAACATGATCGTCACGAATAGAACCACCCGGCTCGGCAATATATTTTACGCCGCTTTTATATGCTCTTTCAATATTGTCACCAAATGGGAAAAATGCATCTGAACCAAGACATACATCAGTATTCTTAGCAAGCCATTCCTTCTGTTCTTCCTTTGTAAATACTTCCGGCTTTACCTTAAATGTATTTTCCCAAACGCCGTCTGTCAAAACATCCATATATTCATCAGATATATATACATCAATTGCATTATCTCTGTCCGGTCTGCGAATATCATCTTTAAATTGCAGTCCCATTACCTTTGGATGCTGACGAAGCCACCAAATATCAGCCTTATTGCCTGCAAGACGTGT
>CALESG010000127.1 GCA_937907215.1 uncultured Ruminococcus sp. | reverse complement strand
ATTAATGCTTATGCCCGAAAAACCGGACTTAGCCGCAACAAAATCTCAAAACTGATGGACGATGAAACCTGGATGAATGCTGAAAAAGCTTTGCAGCTTGGTTTCGTAGACGGCATTCTTTTTTCTGAAAACAAGACAAAAACACAGCCTGTTCCAGAGGAGAAAGAGCCGGAGAAAAAGCCTGATGAAGAAGAGTCAGAAGAGAATCCAGAAGAAAATCCGAATGAGGAAGACCCTGACAAAAAGAAAACAGCTACAGCAATGCTGTATTCCGTTTCAAAGTCCAGAGATTCCCTTTTACGGAAAGTATCAGCATCTGCACCGATTTCAGGTGTTCCCATAAATCAATTAGAAAAGCGGCTTTCGCTGCTGAAACACTAAGGAGGACGATATTATGACTATTCAGGAACTGAGAGAAAAACGTGCAAAGGCATGGGACGAGGCGAGAAATTTCCTTGATTCCAAGCGTAATGACAGCGGATTTCTGTCCGAAGAGGACAGCAAGACCTACGACAAAATGGAGGCTGAAATTGTTGCTCTCGGCAAGGAAATCGACCGCCTGGAACGTCAGGAAAAGTTGGCTGCACAGATAAATGCACCTACTTCCAACCCGATTCTCGGCAAGCCTGTAACTCCCGAAATTTCAGAGAAAACAGGCATTGCAAGTAACGAGTACAAGACGGCTTTCTGGAACAATGTCCGCAACAGAAATTATGTGGATATCCGCAATGATCTCCAAATTGGCGAGGATTCCGAGGGCGGTTATTTATGCCCAGATGAGTTTGAAAAAAGGCTCATTGAATCCCTTGAGGAAGAGAATATTTTCCGTCCGCTGGCAACTGTTATCAAAACTTCTTCCGGTGACAGAAAAATTCCGATTATCACACAGAAAGGTGAAGCTGCATGGCTTGAAGAAGAATCCAGTTACAGCCTTTCCGATGATGCTTTCGGTCAGATTTCCCTTTCCGCTTACAAGGTCGGTACGGCTATCAAGATTTCTGAGGAGCTTCTCAACGACAGTGTTTTTGATCTTCCTGCCTACATTGCGAAAGAGTTCGGCAGAAGAATCGGTGCGAAAGAAGAAGAGGCATTTCTGGTCGGCGATGGCAAGGGTAAGCCTACCGGAATTTTCGCTGCAACAGGCGGTGCAGAAAACGGTGCAACAACTTCAACTGCGAACATCACTTTTGACGATATGATCGAAGTTTTCTACTCTCTGAAATCGCCGTACCGCAAGAAAGCTGTGTGGATTCTGAATGAACAGACCATCAAGGTACTGCGTAAAATCAAGGATTCTACCGGGAACTATATCTGGCAGCCCAGCGTTTCAGATGGCATTCCGGACACAATTCTCAATCGTCCCTATGTCACTTCCGTGTACGCTCCGACTGCTGCGGCAGGCGCTAAAGCTCTTGCTTTCGGTGACTTTTCGTATTACTGGATCGCTGACCGTCAGGGCAGAAGTCTGAAACGTCTGAATGAGCTTTTTGCGATGAACGGTCAGGTAGGATTCCTTGCTTCACAGAGAGTTGACGGCAAGCTTATCCTGCCAGAAGCTGTGAAAACACTTACTATCAAAAAGGCGTGATTTTATGGTAACGCTGCAGGAAGCGAAAAATTATCTCCGTGTTGACGGCTGTGAAGATGACAGGCTGATTTCCGACTTGCTCATGACTGCGAAAAAGCTTTGCATGGACGTGGGACGCATGAGTGAGGAAAAGTTTGAGAGGAACGAGGATACCACCAGAACGGCGATGCTGTTCACAGTATCCTACCTCTATGAAAACCGAAATACTGCGGATTTTCACAAATTAACCCTCTCACTGCGTTCCATTCTTTTTGCACAGCGTGAAGGGGTGATTTAGTGGAAATCGGTAAACTGAATCAGCGTATCACGATTCTGGAGCACAGAACGAAGATCGATAATATCGGCAATCATAAGGCTCAGTGGGACGAAGCATTCTCCTGCTGGGCTGCTGTTTCTGTCAAAAATTCGGCGGAAAACTCTGATAACGGCACTACAAAAGAAGTACAGACTTTGCAGTTTATGATCCGGCAAAATGCAATGACGATGGGAATTTCAGCGACTGCAAACCGCATTTCTTTTCGTGGCACGATTTATGATATTACAGGTATATCGTCGGATTTTGAGTATCGTGACTATTTGAAAATCACTGCAATGGCAAGAAAGGCAGGTGCGGAAAATGAGTTCTATTGATGATCTGGCAGACCTTGTCATGGACGGTCTGCGTGAGTATTCTGAACTTGCGGATACTGCAATGAAGAAAGCAGTCCGTAAAACAGCAACTTCTGTCAAGAAGGAAATTTCTGAAAACGCACCGAAACGCACAGGCGATTATGCGAAAAGCTGGGCAACCAAGAAGGTCACGGAGAACAGCCATAAATTAGAGATCACTGCTCATTCCAAGAACCGATACCAGATTGCACACCTTTTGGAGCATGGGCACGCTAAACGTGGCGGCGGTCGTGTAAATGGCAAGCTGCACATTGCTCCTGCCGAAGAAAATGGTGCGGATTTATTGGAATCCTTAATCAGAAAGGAACTGAAATGAGTTATGAAGACATCAACGAAATGATGCTGGAAATGGGGCTTCCTTTCGCCTATCATCATTTTTCAGAGGGTGAATCTCCAAGACCGCCTTTTCTGATTTTTCTGTCTCCGGGAGAAAATACATTCAGTGCGGATAACATCGTGTATCACAGCTTCAAGAAGCTGGATATCGAGTTGTACACCGATGAAAAATCTCCTGAAACGGAAGAATGTGTGGAGGAGGTTCTGCTCCGGCACAATATTTTTTATACAAAAACTGAAACATGGATCGAGAGTGAAGAACTCTACGAAATCCTGTACGAAACGGAGGTTTAAAGCCTATGGCTCTGAAAAAGAATAAGGTCAAGTTTGGTCTGAACAAGGTACACTGGGCAAAGATAACTGGCTGGTCTGATGACGGTGTTCCGACATTTGCAACGCCTGTGAGAATCCCTGGTGCGGTATCGCTTTCCATCGATGCCAACGGCGAAAATGAGAATTTTTATGGTGCGATGCGTTCCTAATTGAAAAGATTAGGCACTAATAAAAGAACGCAAAAGTTCTTAGAACCCGTACCAATAGCTTGCAATAAGTGAAAAAATGTGATATAATGAAAG
>CALESG010000126.1 GCA_937907215.1 uncultured Ruminococcus sp. | reverse complement strand
CCATATTTTCGGCATTTTGTGAAGAGGGTGTATTTTCAGTTTTGCGGAATCAGGAATATGATAGAAAAACAAATGCTTGATTTGCATACTGCTTTTCTTGCAAAAATTTTAAACGTTAATGGCAGCACAGCAAAAATACAGCCGCTTGGATTAACAAGAGAAATAGGCGGTGACCAAAAAAAGCATGCAGTTATATCAGGTGTACCGATTATGAATCAGGCGAAATACAAGTTGTCAATTATCGACGGCATTCTTAATGCACAAACAATAACCGTAGGAGATGTAGCTGTATGCGTTTGTTGTGACAGAGATATTACAGAAGCCGTAAAAGGAATAAACGCACTTCCGCCACCGGGGCATCATACGATGTCGGATTGTGTTATAGTTGGTGTACTGTGAGGAGGTGTATGGTTTGTACGGATTTTTGCTTGATGAAAACAAAGATGTAAAAATCGTAAACGGTGATATACAGTTAATTAGTGGTAATGGACTAACAAGGCAAACTGTAGAATGCGTACTTGGAACAAATAAAGGCGAATGGTGCTTGAACACAGATGAGGGGATTCGTTTTGAAAACATGTTGGGAAATTACACTAATGGCAATAGTGATGTAATAAGAAGCGAAATTGAGGAGGGGCTTTCACAAGTTGATAGTTCTTTTTTTATTACAAATTTTCGGACAGAGCATGACAAATCGAATAGAAAACTCAATGTGTCTTTTTCTGCACAAAACAATAACGGCACTATAATACAGCCAAGCATGATATATGAATAGGCGGTGAAAAAATGCTCACAGAATTAGGATATAAAAGATTAACATATAACGAAATCTTAGACAGTAAAATCCGGAGAGCAAAAGAGCTTTTTGGTGAAAACATTAGAACTGACGAAACAACATTATTGGGAAAGTTTATTAGGATCAATGCTTATGATCAAGCACTTGCTGAAGAAGAAGCAGAAGCGATTTACTATGCACGTTTCCCAAATACCGCAACAGGCGTAAGTCTTGACCGCCTTTGCACGTTTGTTGGTATAACAAGAAATTCAGCAATAGCAGCACAATATCAAGTTAAAGTTACAGGCATAGCCGGTGAAACAGTGCCAACCGGGTTTCTCGTATGTACTGAAAGTAACGTGATATATTATAACACGCAAGCCACGGAAATAGGAGTCGATGGAACATGCACTATATGTGTGGAATGTATCGAAGCCGGCACAATAGGGAATGTACAAGCTGAGAAAATAAACACTATAAAAAATCCGTCTGCATATGTTGACGAAGTGATAGGCATTAATATTTTGAAACCCGGAACTGATACGGAAAGTGATTATGCACTAAGGCAACGCTTTAATGAAGCAAAACAAGGGCAAGGTGCTTGTAACGAAAATGCTATCCGTTCAGCACTGCTTAGAGTTCCAACAGTAAAATCTGCAAGCGTTGTAACTAATGAAAGCGAAACAGAGGATAGTGCAGGACGACCGCCACACAGTTTTGAATGCTATATTTTCGGTGGTGAAGATTATCATGAATCAGTAGCTCAAACTATATTTGAAAAGAAACCGTTAGGAATAAAAACATACGGAAAAACAAGCTATGACATCATTGATGATGGTGGATATACGCATAAGATTTATTTTTCGCATGTAACTCAAATTGATATAGCTGTTAAAATAAAGATAAAAATCAATAACGACTTTAGCGATACTACCGGAATTGAAGAAATATCTGAAAATATTACAACGTATATAAACAATTTAGGTGTTGGCAAAAACGTGATTTTATCGAGTTTATACGGAAAAATTCATGAAGTTATCGGCGTTACAGAAGTAACTTGTTTGCTTATCAGTAAAGTGGCTGATACGCCGGCAAGCAGTAACATTGTCATAAAAGAATGGGAAGTTTCTGAATGTAATTCGGTTGATGTGGTGATTGTGATATGAGTGAGTTTATAAGGGATAATCACGTTAATAATCTGCCTGATTGCTATTGTAAGTCAAAAAATAGCAATAATTTTAAGCTGCTTGAATTAGAACGGTTGACACTAAGTGATTTTAGAAAAACATTACAAGAACTATATGATATTCTGGACATCAATAATACAAAGGGAATTACTCTTGACTATTACGGTGATACTGTGGGTGTTGAACGTGGCAATCTTACGGACACACAATATCTAATTATGATAAAAGCAAAGATAGTACATAATTTATCGAATGGAAGCTATCCGAGCGTATTGAATGCGTTGTGCAGTACCTTTAATTGTCATCCGTCTGAAATCAGTATTATTGAAGCAGATGAACCTTGTAAAATAAAGGCGGTAGTTTTACCATTAGGTTCAATCGTCAGCTCTGGACTTAGCATTGATAAATGTTCGGAAGTCATCAATCAGCTATTGCCAACGGGTATATCGTTAGACACTTACTTATATGAAGGCACATTTATGTTTGCTGAATCGGAAAATGAGCATAGCAAGGATAATGGATTCAGTGATTTTGAAGATGGAACAATTGGAGGGTATTTAGGATATGTTCAAGGAGGTAACTAGAAATGAAGTTTAATAGCACTTTGCCTGAATGGGGAAATGAAGGTATAGCACCGAGTGAAAATTTAAGAACAAATGGATTTCAAGCAGGAGATAGACCAGCTGCTGCAACATTCAACTGGTTTTGGTCTAAAGTCCCGAAAGCGGTAACTGAGATCCAAGACAGTTTAAATAATGTTGAAAAGAATGTTAATAATTCGTTTTCAGACTTGCAAACGCAGATAAATGAATTAAATGCCCCAACTGCAACAAAGCTCCAAACAGCAAGGCAAATCAATGGTACAGCCTTTGACGGAAGTAAAGATATAAGCATTCCTATAAAAGGTTGTTATGCTTATGATGAAAGTACAACTGCTTCAACTGCTCCGTGGCATAAAGTAGCAAGCTGTACTTTAACTAAAGGCAGTGAAGATGATTACGCTGTCTTTCATGTCTATCGCACTTTAGCCTCAACTTTTCCGGGAGGTATATTAAAGGTACGCATTAGAACAAATACTGATGTTACGCTGCAAAGCTGCAATCTCTTATGGGAATATGCTAATAACATCAATAAAGAAGATTTTATATTATGTATTATACAAGACCAAAACAGCAAAACTTTAACTGCTGAATTGTGGGTAAACATACCTGTTCGATGGTCTGGCTATCAATTTACAATGATTGCTGACACCGATCGCACTTCTATCAGAAGTGATAGGTGGACTTTGTACAATTCTTCTGTAGGACAGGCAGCGTATACTGAAAGCTATAAAACTATCAATTCGGAATTTTCACCTATTCAAAACCCTGCTGAACTTTCAGATTCAGGATGGATTCAAATTAAAATCAACGCCTCTGGAGGCGAAGCATGGTACAGAAAATATGGTAAAGTGGTTGAGCTTAGATGTGCTGCTGTACTGCTTGACAGCGGTCTTAATGAATGGACTGTTTGTACATTGCCTGATGGCTATCGTCCGTCAGCAATGGATGTAGAAGGAGTTGCAAGAATATTTAGCGGACATGAGGTGTATAAGATGACCGTTTCAGAAGATGGTAATGTCAGCATATCAAGTCATAGTGGAGAAACCCTCCCATATCACACAACATACAGCGTACACGCTTGTTTTTTGGTTGATTGATGGGAGGTGAAACTGAATGAAAGAAACAATATGTACAATGCTTGGAATATTTGGCAGCTTTATAGCCGGACTGTTCGGTGGATTTGACGCCTCCATGGTAACACTGCTTGTGTTTATGAGCATAGACTATATTTCAGGACTTATTGTAGCTGCTGTACGAAAATCACCAAAATCAAAAAGCGGTGGACT
>CALESG010000125.1 GCA_937907215.1 uncultured Ruminococcus sp. | reverse complement strand
GATGCGATACCACCAGTATGGAAAGTACGCATGGTCAGCTGAGTACCAGGTTCACCGATAGACTGAGCTGCAATAACACCAACAGTTTCACCAACTGAAACAAGATTGCCATTTGCAAGGTTCATACCATAACACTTAGCACATACACCCTGCTTAGCACGGCAAGTAAGAACTGAACGTATCTTTACAGATGTAATACCGGCAGCTTCAAGCTTAGCCGCATCATTTTCTGTAAGCATTTTATTCTTAGAAAGAATAAGTTCTCCTGTTACAGGATCCTTTATATCGTCAACAAGATAACGTCCTGCAAGACGGTCAGCAAATTTTTCAATAAGCTCATTGCCATTGCGAATTTCAGATACTGTCAAACCGTCATCTGCATTACAATCTATCTCACGTATAATAACATCTTGTGATACGTCAACAAGACGTCTTGTCAGGTAACCGGAGTCAGCTGTACGAAGAGCAGTATCGGCAAGTCCCTTACGAGCTCCACGAGAAGAAATGAAGTATTCCAGAATGTTAAGACCTTCACGGTAATTTGAACGAATAGGCATTTCGATAGTAGCACCTGAAGTATTGGCAATAAGTCCACGCATACCTGCAAGCTGACGGATCTGGCTCATACTACCACGGGCACCGGAGTCAGCCATCATAAAGATAGGATTGTACTTATCAAGACCATCTTTAAGAGCTGTAGTAACATCTTCTGTAGCCTGATTCCACACCTTTACAAAACGTGCAGATTTTTCAGCAGCTGAAATATAACCATATTCATACTGATTATTGATATCAGAAACAACACTGTCAGCAGCTTCAATGATCTCTTTTTTCTGCTCTGGGATTTTTGCATCACATACAGCAACAGTAATAGCTGCTCTTGTAGAATATTTAAATCCTGTAGCCTTGATCTTATCAAGAACTTCAGATGTTGTAGTTGTACCATGGATCTTTATGCAGCGGTCAATAATCTGACCAAGCTGTTTTTTACCAACAAGAAATGCTATTTCAAGGTCAAACTGATGATCTGAATTTGTACGATCAACATAACCGAGATCCTGTGGAATATTTGCATTAAATATAAGTCTGCCAACTGTGCAGTCAATAAGCTTGGTAACTCTTCTGTCGCCAATATCCTTTACTACACGCACTCTTATTTTTGCGTGAATAGAAACATCACCCTCATTATAAGCCATAAGAGCTTCATCTATATCACGGAATACCTTGCCCTCACCCTTTTCGCCTTCTTTTTCCATGGTAAGGTAATATGAACCAAGTACCATATCCTGAGTAGGAACTGCTACAGGACGTCCATCAGATGGCTTTAAGAGGTTATTTGCAGCAAGCATAAGGAAACGAGCCTCTGCCTGAGCTTCAGCAGAAAGCGGAAGGTGAACCGCCATCTGGTCACCGTCAAAGTCCGCATTAAATGCAGAACATACAAGCGGATGAAGTTTAATTGCACGACCTTCAACAAGAATAGGTTCAAATGCCTGAATACCCAAACGGTGAAGTGTAGGAGCACGGTTTAAGAGAACCGGGTGATCCTTAATAACATCCTCAAGTGCGTCCCAAACTTCCGGAGAAGCATGATCAACCTTTTTACGAGCACTTTTTATATTCTGAATAACTTTTGTATCAACAAGTCTTTTTAAAACAAAAGGCTTAAACAGTTCCAGAGCCATCTCCTTAGGAAGACCGCACTGATACATCTTAAGTTCTGGACCTACAACGATAACAGAACGTCCGGAATAGTCAACACGCTTACCAAGAAGATTCTGACGGAAGCGTCCCTGCTTACCTTTAAGCATATCAGAAAGTGACTTTAGCGCACGGTTATTTGGACCTGTAACAGGTCTGCCGTGTCTGCCATTGTCGATAAGTGCGTCAACAGCCTCTTGAAGCATTCTTTTTTCGTTTCTTACGATAATATCCGGAGCTTCCAGCTCAAGCATTCTCTTAAGACGATTATTACGGTTAATAACACGGCGATAAAGGTCATTAAGGTCAGACGTTGCATAACGTCCGCCGTCGAGCATTACCATAGGACGAAGATCCGGAGGAATAACTGGAACAGCTGTTAGTATCATCCACTCAGGACGATTGCCTGACAGACGAAATGCCTCAACTATATCAAGACGCTTCAGAAGCTTTAAACGCTTCTGTTCTGATGTCATATCATTAAGGCTTTCCTTAAGCTCTGCGGAAAGCTGATCAAGGTCAATTTCCTTTAAAAGCTCATATATAGCCTCTGCACCCATAGATGCTCTGAATTCTTCACCGTATTTTTCACGGAATGCTGTATATTCTTTTTCCGTCAGAAGCTGTTTCTTTTCAAGCTCTGTATTGCCGGGATCAAGAACGATATATTTTGTAAAGTAAAGTACTTCTTCCAAACGTTTCTGTGATATTTCAAGCATTTGACCAATACGTGATGGAGTGCCTTTAAAATACCAGATATGTGAAACTGGTGCTGCTAATTCGATGTGTCCCATACGTTCACGGCGAACCTTAGAACGAGTAACCTCAACGCCGCAGCGATCGCAGACTTTACCTTTGAAGCGAATTTTCTTAAATTTTCCGCAGTGACATTCCCAGTCTTTGGTTGGACCAAAGATACGTTCACAGTATAAACCATCACGCTCTGGCTTTTGTGTACGGTAATTTATGGTTTCAGGACGCTCAACTGCGCCGTATGACCATTCCCGGATTCGTTCCGGAGATGCAAGACCAATTTTTATGGATTCAAATGTATTAAATTCCAAACCGCTACCTCCTGAAATAATAGAACAATATAAAAATATATGGTTTAACAGATGAGGCAGCAGATAAAATATCTGCCGCTATCCGACTGCTTACATTCAGATCAAATCATCGTCAATGTCGTCATCAAATATCATATCGTCATCTTCGATCTCGTCCGTCATAAAACCGGTATCATCATCATCAAGATGCTCAGCGTCCTTAAATGAAAGACCTGCTTCTTCCATGTCACCTTCCAATTCATCATAAAGAGCAGTATCGTCAGCATCCTCATCAATATATGCAACAGGCTGAGGGATCAGATTGTCATCATCATCAAAAGTTGCCTTAAGATCGATTTCTTCCTGATTGCGATCAAGTACACGAACATCAAGACCGAGCGACTGAAGTTCCTTAATAAGAACCTTAAATGATTCCGGAATACCCGGCTTAGGAACATTTTGACCCTTAACAATAGCTTCATAAGTGTTTACACGTCCGATGGTATCATCAGATTTAACAGTCAAAATTTCCTGAAGAGTATAAGCAGCACCATAAGCTTCAAGCGCCCATACTTCCATTTCTCCGAAACGCTGACCGCCAAACTGAGCCTTACCGCCGAGTGGCTGCTGAGTTACAAGAGCATATGGACCTACAGAACGAGCATGGATCTTATCATCAACAAGATGGTGAAGTTTGAGGTAATACATATAACCAACAGTTACACGGTTATCGAACTTTTCACCTGTACGTCCATCATAAAGTGTAAACTTACCGTCTTCGCACATTTCAAGAGCCTTTGGATTGATAACCTTATCCATAGGCTTAAGATCAAATTCATCATCACGGTGTTCTGCATTGCGTGCATTTGCTTCACGGAAACAAGCGCGAATATCATCTTCGTGTGCACCGTCAAATACAGGAGTCATAATATGCCAGCCAAGAGCCTTAGCTGCCATACCCAAGTGAACTTCAAGAACCTGTCCGATGTTCATACGAGAAGGTACGCCCAATGGGTTCAGTACAATATCAAGCGGTGTACCATCCGGAAGGAACGGCATATCCTCTTCCGGCAGAATTCTGGAAACGACACCCTTGTTGCCGTGACGTCCTGCCATTTTATCACCGATGGAGATCTTACGCTTCTGAGCTATATAGCAGCGAACCAATTTATTTACGCCCGCACTAAGCTCATCGCAATTCTCACGTGTAAATATCTTAACATCAACAATAATTCCGGCTTCACCATGAGGTACCTTAAGGGAATTATCACGAACTTCTCTTGCCTTTTCACCGAATATTGCACGCAAAAGTCTTTCTTCGGCTGTAAGCTCAGTTTCACCCTTAGGCGTTACCTTACCTACAAGAATATCACCAGCATGAACTTCTGCACCAATACGAATGATGCCGTCTTCGTCCAAATCCTTAAGTGCATCTTCACCTACGTTTGGAATATCACGTGTGATCTCTTCAGGTCCAAGCTTTGTATCACGGCATTCGATCTCATACTCTTCAATATGAACAGATGTAAATACATCTTCACGAACGAGTCTTTCATTCAAAAGAACAGCGTCCTCATAGTTATAACCTTCCCATGTCATAAATCCGATAAGAGCATTTTTACCAAGAGAAATTTCACCATCAGCAGTTGCAGGACCATCTGCCAATACCTGACCCTTTTTAACGAATTCGCCAACACTTACAATAGGCTTCTGGTTAATACATGTACCCTGGTTGGAACGTGTAAACTTAGACAGCTTATAAGTGTATTCCTTTTCATTTGCGTCAACCATCTTGATAATATCAGCACTTACAAATGTTACAGTACCGTCAACATCAGCAAGTACGCATACACCGGAGTCAACAGCTGCTTTATATTCCATACCTGTACCTACAAAAGGTCTTTCTGTACGGAGCAGCGGTACAGCCTGACGCTGCATGTTTGAACCCATAAGGGCACGGTTAGCATCATCGTTTTCAAGGAAAGGAATCATCGAGGTAGCTACAGATACAACCATCTTAGGCGATACATCCATAAAATCTATCTTTTCCTTTTCGATTTCAAGGATCTGGTCACGGAAACGAGCCGCAACTTTATCATTGGCAAACTTACCGTCTTCTGTAAGAGGTTCATTCGCCTGAGCTACTATATAATTATCTTCCACATCGGCAGTCATATAAACAACATCGCTTGTTACAACGCCTGTTTCCTTATCAACTTTTCGATAAGGAGCTTCTATAAAGCCATATTCATTTATACGTGCAAATGTTGCAAGATAAGAGATAAGTCCGATGTTAGGACCTTCAGGAGTTTCAATAGGACACATTCTGCCATAATGGCTGTAATGTACGTCACGAACCTCAAATCCGGCTCTATCTCTTGACAAACCACCAGGTCCAAGTGCGGACAAACGACGCTTATGAGTAAGTTCAGCAAGAGGGTTATTCTGATCCATGAACTGTGACAGCGGCGATGAACCAAAGAATTCCTTTATAGCTGCTGTAATAGGTCTGATATTGATAAGAGCCTGAGGAGTTACAACGTCCATATCTTGAGCCTGAATGTTCATTCTCTCACGAATAACACGCTCCATACGTGTAAAGCCAATTCTAAACTGATTCTGAAGCAGCTCACCAACGGAACGAATACGACGGTTTCCAAGGTGGTCAATATCATCCTGAGTTCCTATGCCTTCGCAAAGGTTTAAGAAGTAGCTGATAGACGCAAACATATCATCAAGAATAATATGCTTTGGAACAAGCTCATCACGGCGTTTCTTAACGGCAGCCTTAATATCATCTTCATTGTCATTGCTTTCCAGTATTTCGCAAAGAACAGGATATGATACAAGCTCACGTATTCCAGCCTCAGCTGGATCAAATGAAACGAAATTAGATATATCAACCATACGGTTGCCCAAAACTTTAACTTCACGCTCAACGAAATGTATAGCATTTTCACCAGTTTCAGTAGTGTAATACTCCTTACATTCAACGTTGAGATAAGCTTCTCTTACACCAGCATTCTGAATTTTCATTGCTTGATCATATGTCAGTACAGTACCAGCATCAAAAAGCAGTTCGCCTGTCATAGGATCTGCAACCGGTCTTGAAAGTTCATGACCTGCAAGTCGTCCTGCAATACCAAGCTTTTTATTATATTTATAACGTCCGAACTGACACAAGTCATAACGCTTAGCGTCAAAGAACAAATTATTAAGATGAGTTTGTGAACTCTCAACTGTAGGAGGTTCACCCGGACGCAGTTTTTTATAAAGGTCGATAAGAGCTTCTTCACGGCTCTTTGAAACGTCCTTTTGAATAATAGTCTGTGAAAGACGCTCGTCCTCACCAAACATATCAAAAATTTCTTCATTAGTGCCAAGACCGATCGCACGTATAAATGTTGTGATCGGGATCTTACGGTTTTTATCTATACGGACATATACAACATCGTTGGAATCCATTTCATATTCAAGCCATGCACCACGATTAGGGATAATCTGAGTCTTGAACAAGTCCTTACCGGTACGATCCTTTTCAGAAGAATAATATGCACCAGGAGAACGAACCAGCTGAGATACAATAACTCGCTCAGCACCGTTGATAACAAATGTGCCGCTGTTAGTCATCAATGGGAAATCACCCATAAAGACTTCGCTTTCTTTAACTTCTCCTGTTTCCTTATTCCAAAGAGTAGTAGTTACACGAAGCGGAGCAGCATAAGTTACATCACGTTCCTTACATTCAGGAATGGTATACTTAGGCTTATCATCAAATTTATAGTCGATGAAATTCAAAACAAGGTTTCCATTGTAATCAGTAATTGAAGAAAATTCTTCAAAAACTTCACGCAAACCTACTTCACGAAACCAGTTATAAGAATTTATCTGCACTTCGATCAGATTAGGCATATCAAGAACTTCATTGATTTTGCCGAAGTTCATTCTGACATTTTTTCCAAGCTGCTTTGGCGTAACATTCACCATAGGCGAAAAACCTCCTTCGTTCTCGTCAAAGATAATAGACGTTATCCCCAAGCGTAATTTTATTTTTTATTTAAAAAATTTATAAAAACACTTGACAGATGGGAATGTAGTGTGGTATACTATTTTGCAAGAAAAATGCAAAATACACATTATGATACATTGTATTATTATACTATATTTCCCTTTTATTGTCAAGGGTATTTTTTTATTTCATCTTATTTCATCTATATTCATAAAAAACCGCAGTTAAAAACACTGCGGTTTTGCCATATTTAAAGCCTTAAAATAACTTTAAAACAATAAGACAAATTATATTTACATTTCAACTAACATATGGTATACTTAAATAAATGTTTATTAAGAACTTGTTCTCATAGGATTTGTGCGTAGATTTTCGAGCATAATTTTAGCGAGTGCAAGGAAAAAAGCCGCAGGCATACTGACGTATGGCAAAGATTTTTGACGTGGTGATCGCTAAAATTTGCCGAAAGGATGCGTGCGATATCCTTATGAGAACAAGTTCTAAAGATAGGACGGTGAAATATTTGTTCAGCAAAATCAATAGTCTGGGTCTTTTTGGACTGAATGCATTTCCTGTTGAAGTTGAAGTTGATATATCCAAAGGCAATATGCCTAGATTTGATATAGTAGGTTTGCCGGATGCATCAGTTAGAGAAAGCAGAGAGCGAATTCGTTCAGCACTTAATTCAATAAATGTAAATCTTCCATCATGTCGTATAATCGTAAACCTTGCACCTGCCGATGTAAAAAAGAGCGGAACCATGCACGACCTTGCGATATTCATTGCAGTATTCGCAGCTTTAGGCGGTACAAGCGTTTCGATGAAAGATAAATTTTTCATAGGTGAAGTATCGCTAAGCGGTAAAGTGCGAAGTGTAAACGGTGTTTTGCCAATGACAATTCTTGCAAGAAAACTTGGTGTAAAAGAGCTTTATGTGCCTTTGGAAAATGCAGCTGAGGCAGCCGCCATTGAAGGTGTAACTGTTTATGGCGTTCCGGATGTAGAATCACTAATATTACATTTGGAAAACAGAAAACGTTTGCCAATAGCTGTATTTTCAGAAGATATGCAGGATGATCATAATTCTATACTGGACTTTTCAGATGTAAAAGGTCAGCGTAGTGTAAAACGTGCACTTGAGATAGTTGCAGCCGGCGGTCATAATGTCTTTATGGTAGGACCTCCTGGAAGCGGAAAAAGTATGCTTGCTAAACGTCTGCCGTCTATTCTGCCGGAAATGACAATGGACGAGGCTTTGGAAACTACTAATGTATACTCTATTTCCGGTATGCTGAATTCCAATTCACCTATTATAAGAAAGCGTCCGTTCCGTTCACCGCATCATACCATATCAGGTGTAGGACTTGTAGGCGGCGGAAGTATACCTCAGCCAGGAGAAATTTCACTTGCACATAATGGCGTTCTTTTTCTTGATGAATTGGCAGAATTTGACCGGCGAACGCTTGACATAATGCGTCAGCCGCTGGAAGACCATATTGTAACTATAACAAGAGCTTCGGGAACTGTTACATATCCATGTCGTTTTATGCTCGTAGGTGCTATGAATCCATGTCCATGCGGATATTACGGTCACCCTAAACGAAAATGTACCTGTTCTCCAATGCAGGTAAAACGTTATCTTTCAAAAATATCTGGTCCTTTAATGGAACGATTTGATATACATCTGGAAGTAGAACCAGTACTCTTTGATGAACTGTCAGATTCCAAAAAGCCCGAGTCTTCAAGTGAAATACGCAAAAGAGTTCAGGTAGCACGTGAGATCCAGAAAGAACGTTTCAAAAACACCGGCATAACCTGCAATGCACAAATACCGGCAGGAAAACTGAAAGATTACTGTCCTTTAAGTGAAAGTGCAGAAAATGTTATAAAGAGTGCATTTGAAAAAATGGGGCTTAGCGCCCGTTCATATGACCGCATTTTAAAAGTTGCAAGAACTGTTGCTGATATGTCCGGCTCAGATATTATCGAAAGAAATCATGCAGCAGCAGCTATACAATACGGCAGCATGAGTTTTAAATATGATCCGTCAAACAAATAGATAAAAATTATAGTCAACGTCAAAAATAATTTTATGTTGACTATAATAACTTATTTAAATCGTCTCGCACATCCGCACGCTTATGCGTGCTACGTGCGGATAAGCAAATAGCAACCACCAAAAATTTTTGTCGTTTGCTATAAGAACAAAATAAAAAATAAGGAGAAAGCAAAAATGAATGAGCTTCGTGAAAGTCTGTCATTATATCTAAAACGACTTGACAAGCTGATGATCTTATGTGCTGTACTTTGCTCTGCACTGAGTGTTATTCTACTTCATTCCATCCAGTCAAATGGTGTACTGGAAATAGGATTTGATGACTGTATAACACAAGGAGTGGCGGCAGTACTCGGCATTGCAGCAATGTTAGTAACAGCATCAATAGATTTTCATAGACTGTCAAAGATCTGGTATATATATACACCTATAATACTTATACTTATTGCATTGACATTTACATCTCTTGGTTATCAGCGTGAAGGTGCAGATGATCAGGCATGGCTTAATTTGGGATTTATGAGTATACAGCCATCTGAATTTTTAAAAATAGTATTTATACTTACATTTTCCCTTCATCTTTCCAAAGATGAGGAAAATATGAATCGTCCTCTGCATATGCTGCTGCTGCTGCTTCATGGAATGGTACCGCTTGGAATAGTTGCACTTCAAGGCGACTATGGAACTGCAATCGTCTTTGCAATGATGCTTGCTATAATGCTGTTTTCATCACGAATTTCATGGGTATATATATTGGCAGCTATAGTAGCAATTCCGATAGCAATATGGGCAGCATGGAATTTCCTGCTAGGCGATCTTCACAAAAGCAGAATACTTGTTCTTCTCAATCCCGGAACCGACCCTGAAGGTCTTGAATATCAGCAGGATCTGGGACTTACAGCACTGGCATCCGGCAAGCTCTTTGGAAAAGGATTTTACAATGGTGAAGATTATATAAGCGTACCTGAACTTCACAACGATTTTATATTTGCATATGTAGGTGAAACTATCGGCTTTGTTGGTGCAATGATCATAGCACTCATATTGACTATCATATGTATAAGAATTCTTATGAATGGAGTTAAACTTTACGACAGACAAGGATTATTTATATGCATGGGTGTATTTGCAATGCTTATGACACACTGCATAATGAATATAGGAATGGTACTTAAAGTAATGCCTGTAATTGGTATACCGCTTCCGTTTTTGAGTGCCGGCGGTTCGGCAACATTAAGTATGTATATATCTATAGGGCTTGTATTAAGTGCAAGACAACATAGTATCAAGCCTAAAAAATCAATATTTGAAATGTAAGAATCAAAACGAACCTGTCTGATAATAAATCATTTACCGGACAGGTTCGTTTTATTTTCTATTTTGCACCCTTTTTCAAAAGCACCACGCCAATAGTGCGTAAAAATAACTTTAAGTCAACCCAAAGTGTTCTGTTTTCTATGTATTCAATATCCGACTCTACCCACTTTTCAAATTCCATCTCGCTTCTGCCTTCACATTGTGCAGTGCAGGCAAGACCGCCTTTTACAAGCAGACGATTCATATGCTTTGGCGTATATAACACCACTTCACGTGGCAGAGGCGGACGTGGTCCTATAATAGACATATCACCACGCAGAATATTAAAAAGCTGCGGCAGCTCATCCAGAGATGTTTTTCTTATAAACTTGCCGAATTTTGTAATTCTCGGATCATTTTCGCTTTTAAAGGCTACTCCATCAGTTTCATTTTCCTTTTGAACCTGACAAAATTTTTCCTCTGCATCTACACACATAGAACGGAATTTATACATATGAAATATTTTTCCATTCTTTGTAAGACGCACCTGTGAAAAAATCGGCTTTCCGCCATCCTGAAAAAACACTATAAGACCAATTATTATCATTGGTATCAATAATACAACAATTCCACAAAACGATAAGACTATATCAATCAAGCGCTTAAAAAATGCATACATTAAACCTCCATTGACTTTAACACCACTGCACTTTAATGTTTCTCGAACGCCCTCTGATAACAAATCAAGTGCTTTCTCATCAAAGTCAAGTATGGGATAATCAGTTTCACCATAAGAATTCGTATCTTTGTTAGAATTTATAGTGTCTTCTGTTTTTACCGCTCCATTTTTATTTTTAAAGTTTTCCACCATTACTACAATTCTCCTAAATAAAAAAACAAATATCAAAAATCAAATAAAATAAATCACATTATAATTTCTATATTTTTATATACTCATAAAACTCTTCTCTTATATATTTTATCAGACAATTTATATTTTGTCAAATGCTGTTGGTAAATAGCGAATCTATTCACTGTTAATTTACATTTAATTGATGTGTTAGCTGTAAAAAATCTTTTTTATTTTTATAGCATATACTTATAATATGTCATTGTATTTTCAACATTATTTGAACATTATGTTGAAAATAGCTATACAAAACGATTATATAAATTCTAGAGTGTATTGACACTAACATAATGCGCAAATTCTGCCAAAAAAATGCGTTTTAGGCTTAGTGTCAACACGACCTAATATTCTAATACTATATAAAAAGGCTACTGCGATTTATAAAAGAAAATCAAACAGTAGCCTTTATTTTACTTTATTTTAATTAAATATTTTAAATTAAACATCCAAAGTAAACTTTTCACTGTATTCATCATACTTCTCCATGAATTGCTCATTATTTTTATGTTTTACATCATGAAGATATTCATGTGTATCAAATGTACCGTTTTGTGCCTCCAGAACTGCAACTGCAATATTGGAACAATGATCAGCAGTTCGCTCAAAACTTGTCAAAACATCACTCAAAGCAAAGCCAAGTTCTTTTGTGCAAACACCGCCCTGTAAACGTTTGATGTGTCTTCTCTTAGCCTTAAGAATAAGATTATCTATAACTTTATCAAGCGGTTCAACACAACCGGCAAGCTGTAAATCTCCTGTCTTGAAGCTCTCTGATGTGATATTCAATATTTCTTTTACTGCATCAGCTATCTTTTCAAGCTCCTTACTTGCTTCAGGTGAGAAAGCTGTCTTCTTATCATGCAGTTCCTTGCCGATTTTTGTAACACTTACTGCGTGATCGCCTATACGTTCAAAATCATCTATAGTATGAAGAATTTTTGCAATTCTCTTTGAATCCTCTTCCGCAACACCTATTTTAGAAAGCTTCATCATATAAGTGCTTATAAGGTCCTGAAGCATATCGAGCTTGCGTTCAAATTCATCAATTTCAGCAGCACCGTCTTCGGTATAATCATTCATCAAAGATATACTATTAAGAAATGAAGTCTTTGCCAGCATACACATATCAACAGTAACATCAAATGCCTTATTTACTGCAACTGTCGGCACAGAAAGAGTACGCTCATCAAGAATAACTGCACGTTTATTATCTTCATCTTTATCACGTATAACAAAGTTGGCTATTCTTTCCAGCTGCTTTGAAAAAGGCAGCAATATTGCCGTTGTGATAATATTAAATATGCTATGAACAATAGCGATCATAACTGGTGTTATGCTCCAGCTTGTAAAAGCCCAATTGAACAAAGCACTGCCAACACAGAACGGAATCAGACATATAAGTGTTCCTAAAATATTAAAAGAAAGATGAACTACAGCAACTTTTTTTGCATTTCTGTTTACACCAATACTGGAAATAATTGCCGTCACACAGGTTCCTATATTCTGACCCATAATGATCGGAATTGCCATTCCATATGTAATTCCACCAGAAATGGAAAGTGCCTGTAAAATTGCAACAGATGCAGCAGAACTTTGAATAACACCTGTAAATACAGCTCCAATCAATACGCCCAAAATAGGATTTGAAAAAGCAGTAAGCAAGTTTTGAAATTCCGGCATATCTGCAAGAGGTTCCATTGATGTCGACATAAGTTCCATACCAAACATAAGGATAGCGAAACCCATTAAAACATTGCCAATACTATGAAACTTCTCCTTTTTGCTTATCATAGTCATTACTATTCCAACAAGTGCAAAAAGCGGTGCAAAATTCTTAGGCTTAAGCAAATTTAGCCAAATAATATCGCTGTCGATACCAGCCAAGCTAAGGATCCATGCTGTCAAAGTAGTTCCCACATTAGAACCCATAAGCACGCCTATAGTTTGTCCGAATTCTAAAAGACCGGAGTTTACAAGGCCTACTAACATAACCGTGACAGCTGATGATGACTGCACAGCAATTGTCATAGCAGCACCGAATATCATTGCAACATATCGATTCTTTGTAATTTTATTCAGATTAGCTGTAAGCTTACCGTTTGACGATTTTTCCAGACCATCGGACATTACCTTCATTCCATACAGAAAAAAAGCAAGTCCGCCCAGAAGCGTAATAATTGAGAATATATCCATATTATAGTTTCTCCTTCCGTGAGAAAAATGTTTTTCCAGGGATAATCTCTGTTATTTTTAATTCTAACAGGCAGTGCTTAATATTAACTTAAAATAATCAAAAATATACTCTAATATTTATAAAATCACAAAATATCAGAATGCATTTTCAACCAAAATAAGTATAACATAAAACCAAATAAACTTCAAGTATGTATTATAAATTTTCAAAAATATTTTTTTAAATTTAACAACAAAAACAGTGTTGAAAATTTTGCATAAATAAAGAAAACGGCAAAGCAGAAAATTCCGCCTTGCCGCTTTTTGAGAGAAATCGTCACCTTATAATGACTACTTTAGATAATTACTATTTTAGCCTATTGTTTTATTTATTATTATAAGTTACCCACTGATATCTTGCGGTCAAAGGAGTTGTGCCGTCAAATGGTTTCAGCCATGAATCAACACCTATTCCCGGCCATGTATTCATCATGATTTTTCCGGGTGTAGATGGTATATTACTTGTTGCTTTATAGACTTCCTTTCCGTCTACATACCATGTAATAGAATCAGGCTGCCAATCAAATCCATATGTATGGAATCCTTCAGAAGCGTCAAAGCCAAGGTCATACATATATTCATGATTTCCTACTCCGTTTGTATAATAATTAAACTGTACCTTTGTAGTATCCTTGCCTAGAATCTCTATATCTATCTCATCCCAAGGATTATTGTCAGACGGTCCTGTATAGGTAAAGAATGAAGAAACCACTCCGTCATTCTTAATTGCCTGCATAGAAGTTTCATAATAACCATAGTGATAGAAATCCGTTGTACGATACTCACCGCCGGTATAATTATATTGTCCTGTAGCATCCTTGTCAATTGACAAGCTTAAATAACCTTTATCAATTACAGCATTATTCGCTGTCCAAACACAGTCAAAAGGATTGCCGTTTGTCCAACCGTCAGACGCAATAAATAATGGTGTCGTTCCCTTTCGGAAATCTGCTACTGCTGTTGCAGATTCGTTCATTGGTGTGCCAAGATCAGGAATAGAAACATCATTTGAAAGAATGTTTTGCTTCATCATACATAAATCAAATATGTTAACCTTGCCATCACTATTAAGGTCTGCATTAACAGGGCAATTTTCAATTTTATTTTGGTTCAGCAAAAATTCCTGCAATATTTTTGCATCAGCAACGCTTAATGCACCGTCTTGATTAACATCGCCTAACATTCCTTGAGCTATTGCCGCAACTGACGAAGTCCCTGCAAGCATTATCGCAGCCGTCATAGATATAAATTTTTTTAATCCGTTACCTTTACCTTCCATAATAACCTCCATTTTAGTAATTGAATACAAAATCGAATGAACTAACGATTACAATATGTTTATTATACCGCAGGATTACTACCAATAATACAATTTTCTTGTATAAAATAGTAAAATCTTAACCTTATCTTGTAATTTTGTTATCCATATAATTAAATTTATGAATATATACAAAAAAGTCCGCTTTTTGCGGACTTTTAAAAATATGTGGTGGGCCATCGGGGATTCGAACCCAGGACCTACCGGTTATGAGC
>CALESG010000124.1 GCA_937907215.1 uncultured Ruminococcus sp. | reverse complement strand
TATACGCTGCCCACTGGAATACGGGCTGGATGTATTCGGCGGGAAGTGGGATTCCCGCATTATATGTGTTTTAGCAGCAAAGGAAACACTCAGATACAGCGAACTGCGTAAAGAGTTGTCCAATATCACTGACGCTGTACTTGCTGCATCTCTGAAATCGCTTATTAAAAATGAAATTGTAAATCGAAAATCTTATGACGAAATTCCTCCGAGAGTGGAATATTCTTTGACTGAAAAAGGAGCTTCTGTTGTTCCAATTCTTCAAAGTATTTGCAGATGGGCAGGTGCTTACTATAAGGAAGATAAAGAAAACTCCATGTTGCAATGTCAAAAGTGTGATTATAACGACGGAAAAGAATAAAGCGTGTTACATAAAAATTCAACGCACAAATTCTTGTTATTTACATTCAGTGCAGATATATTCAGGAACATTTTTTTCATTGATCGCAGACTCGTAAAGCCGCCAACCGCCTGCAAGATTAAAACATTCATAGCCGTTTCCTGAAAGTATTCGGCAGGCAATATAGCTGCGAAGTCCGCTGTGACAATGAACGTAAACAGGCTTGTCCTTGGGAATTTCTGAAATGTGTTCTCTCAAAGAATCCAGAGGAACGTTGATAAAGCCATTTATTCTGCCGCGTCGTACTTCTGTAACAGTTCTGACATCAAGAAGCGTCACTCTGCCGTCACGGGGCAGATTTTCAACATCATCCCAGAAAAATTGTTTTATTTTTCCGGTGATTACATTTTCTGCCACAAATCCGAGCATATTGACAGGATCTTTGGCGCTGCCGAAGGGTGGTGCATAGCAAAGTTCAAGTTCTGCAAGATCAGTGATTTTTGCACCAAAACGAATTGCTGTTGCCAATACATCCATACGCTTGTCCACGCCGTCAAATCCAACGATTTGTGCGCCAAGTATTTTCAGCGTCCGTTTGTCCCACAGCGCCTTGATTGACATATTGCTTGCACCGGGATAATAAGAAGCATGAGAACCGGAGTAAATATAAGTTTTGTCATAGTCGATGCCTGCCGCTTTTGCACGTTTTTCATTGATTCCTGTTGCAGCAACGGTCATATCAAAGAGCTTCAGCACAGCTGAACCTTGCGTACCGTTATATTCTGCGGAGATTCCTGTAATATTGTCTGCCGCAATACGTCCCTGTTTGTTAGCAGGTCCTGCAAGCGGGATAAAATCTGGCGATTTTGTAATAAAATTTTCAACTTCTACCGCATCTCCCACAGCATAAATATTTGGAATACTGGTTCGCATATTCTGGTCAACAACAATACTGCCGCGATGATTCGTCCTGATGCCGCACTCCTCAGCCAATGCAGTTTCAGGACGAACGCCTACTGACATAATAACCATATCGGCATGAATTACACCGTTTTGCAAAATGACTGTATGCTCGTTGAGGGCTTTCACACCGTTACTCAGATACAGATGGATTCCTTTGGATTTGATATAGCGATGCACATCTGCTGCCATATCAAAATCAAGAGGAGCAATGAGATGATCGGCAAGTTCCACAACAGATACTTCCAGTCCTGCTTCTTTCAGATTTTCTGCCATTTCAACGCCTATATAGCCGCCTCCGACTACAACGGCAGATTTCGGCGCCGCACTTTTGATATATTCCTTGATCTTGAATGTGTCGGGAATATTGCGAAGCGTGAAAACGAAATCATTGTTGATCCCATCAATATTTGGTTTGATCGGCTCAGCGCCGGGTGAAAGTATCAGGTTATCATAGTTTTCTTCGTAACTTTCGCCTGATTTTAAATTCTTAACTGTCCACACGGACATCAATATGAAATCTTGCCCGGAAGCTTTCCGGCGTTTGCAGTGTCAGATGATTTTGATTGGTAATCACACCGCCGATATAATACGGCAGTCCGCAGTTGGCAAAGGAAACATATTCTCCACGCTCCAACACAATAATTTCTGTCGCTTCATCAAGTCTGCGCAGTCTTGCTGCTGCGGAAGCACCGCCGGCAACACCGCCAATAATAATTGTTTTCATATAGTTATACCTCTTTTCTGAAAGGAGTTTTTTAATGGAACAAAACCTGTTTGAACCTGTCTATCAGGAAATTTTCCCGTTCTGGAATGAAATATCGGAATTCTACCGTGACTTTATCTGCCATAATTCTCTTGTTTTGAACTATACGAAAGGCACTAACATTCACGACGGCAACGAATGCTCCGGCGTGATTTTTGTTCGTTCTGGCAGTCTGCGTCTTTATATTATGTCCGACGACGGAAAAGAAATAACGCTTTATCGTCTGCATAAGGGCGATATGTGTATGCTGTCGGCTTCCTGTGTCTTACAGACGATTACATTTGATGTGTTTGTTGACGCAGAAGAAGACAGCGAATGCTACGTTATCAACGGTTCTGCTTTTGCTGAAGTTTCCGACCGTAATCCAAAGATAAAGATATTTGCGCTTGAAACTGCCGTCAGCCGTTTTTCAGATGTGATGTGGGTCATGCAGCAGATACTTTTTATGAGTATGGATAAACGGCTTGCGATTTTCCTCTTAGATGAGAGTGCAAGAATCAACTCCGATACCGTTACATTAACTCACGAGCAAATCGCAAGGTATATTGGTTCTGCCCGTGAAGTCGTATCAAGAATGCTGAAATACTTTGCAAATGAGGGGATCGTTGAAGTATCACGCAAGGGAATAAAAATTCTTGATAAAAAGCATTTGCGTCAATTAACCCTCTAACATGGAAAGAATTTGTGACTTTGGTCTTGCTCCAACAGCTTGCTGAACTATCTTGCCATTTTTCATCACAACCAGAGTTGGAATGCTTGCTACACCGAAAACTTGTGCAAGCTCCGGTTCCTCGTCAACATTGATTTTTCCAACAAGATACTGCGGATTTTCCTCGGCAATTTCATCTACCAGTGGTGATACCATGCGGCATGGCCCGCACCAGTCGGCATAAAAATCAAGAAGAACCGGCTTATCGCTTGTTTTAACAGAAGCAAAATTGTTTTGATTTACATTGAAAACTGACATATGAATTACCATCCTTTATTTTATTATATCTTTAGTATACCCTGTTTTTATTTTTCTTTCTGTGATGAGGTCACATTTTTTGCTTTACATATGAGCTGCGTCATTGTTCCCATAGGGCAGTATACACACCATGAGCGGGGTTTGAACAGAATCATAGTAACAAATCCAAGAACAGTAGATGTGAGCATAACACTGTAAAATCCAAAAGCGAACTGTGCTATTCCCGGTGAAAACAGCGTTCCATGATATGCCCAGTGCCATGGAAGTTTGAATGTCCAAAGCAGCTTAACCGTTTGATTCAGCTCTTTTGTTTCTGCGAAAACCAGATAGGTATTCCAGAGCATTAGGAAAAACATAGCAAAAAAGAAAATCAAAAATCCGTATCTGAAATATTTTGACTTCATCCATTTTGGAATATCCTTTTTGCGTGAAAGACCGAATTCCCCTCCTATCAGAGAAAACAACTGACCTCGTCCGCAATATTTGTTGCAATATGCCTTATTGCCTTTTACGACTGATATGATGAGTGGTATGAAAAAGCAGAGCAATCCGAGCCATGCAAATAAAATATTGAAAAAACCTAAAATAAGATATGTAAGAGAGAATATCCAAAGATAGTCATACCATTTTTTCTTTTGTTTCATTGCTCCGTCACCTCCAGTGTGATTACGCTTGCAGGGCATTCTCTTGCACATTTTCCGCAGCCGACACACAATTCAGGATTGATTTCTGCAAATACACCTTTTGGAATTGTAATGGCATTTTTCGGACAAACTTTTATGCAGCATCCGCATGCAACACATTCCCCGATGCTGACTATGGCTTTTCTTTTCGGCATAATAAATCTCCTCCTTTTATTTATATAATTAGTATACCATAAGAGATGATTTGTTTCTGTGATTAAATCACAAAGCAGCGTTATGTAAAAAATTATACAAAAAGCTACTAATAAATTTCATAGTGTCTTGACTTTTTTGAAGATTGGGATTACAATATTATCGTCATATGTCGGAAATGGAGGTGTGCATATGGCAAGACCAAGTCGATGCCGAAGAATTTGTTCCAAACCGGAGTATGACAGTTTTGCACCATGCGGAGTTAAAAATGCAGTACAAATTGTTTTGACAGTTGATGAATTTGAAACGATTCGATTGATTGATCACGAAAAGAAAACACATGAGCAGTGTGCTTTGCTGATGAATATTTCCCGAACGACAGTCACGGAAATTTACGAACGGGCAAGGACAAAAATTGCCGATTGCATTGTCAATGGAAAATCACTTAACATTGCCGGAGGAAATTATGAACTGTGTGATGGCTCTGCATGGAAATGCTGCGGTAAAAGGTGCGGCAGAATTAATTCTTCAGCTCATAATCAAGCTGATATTAGAAAGGAAATAGAAATTATGAAAATTGCAGTAACTTATGAAAATGGAAACGTATTTCAACACTTTGGTCACACGGAACAATTCAAGGTTTATGAGATAGCTGATGGCAAGGTGAAAAATTCCGAAATCATAGACACAAACGGCAGCGGACACGGTGCGTTAGCCGGACTGCTTTCCGGATTGAACATTGATACGCTGATTTGCGGAGGAATCGGAGCTGGCGCACAAAATGCACTTTCAGAAGCAGGAATCAAGCTGTTTGGCGGCGTATCCGGGGGTGCGGACGATGCGGTAAATGCATTGCTGGCAGGAACTCTTGCGTACAATCCGGATGTTCGCTGTAATCATCATGGTCATCACGGTGAAGGTCATTCCTGCGGTGAAAATAAGCATGGATGCAGCGGACACGGAGGCAGCTGTCATGAGTGAACATGAAAATTGTTTTGAATAGTATGAAATTTAAATGATAGTATAAATTTTTAATCTGACTCAAGTTAGCAAAAATTTGCAATAAAGGTACGATAACAGATTTTTATAAATATTTTATGATGTTGAAAGCGATATAAATGCAATTTTATTAAAAAATAATGGTATTGTATAAAGAGGAGATTTATTAGATGAAGATATGAATTATTCGCTGTATGCAAACGGAGGATTATTGCCCTGGAACAGCTGATTTTAAGGCTATTAAGGAAAAATCAGGAGTGTTTTCTGATATTGATGAAGAAATTGAAATAATTGGCTTTATTAGTTGCGGTGGATGTCCTGGAAAAAAGATAGTATTGCGAGCAAGAGAACTTGTAAAGCGAGGCGCTGATACAATCGCTTTTGCTTCTTGTATTCAGAAAGGAACACCCATTGGATATCCTTGTCCTTTTGTGAAAAAAATGATGAAATTGTTGGAGATGGATTTGGGAAGTAAAATCTTGATTTTAGAATATACACATTAAAATAAAATTTAAGAACATATCTTATGAAGACAAGTTCTAATATTATTATACATATGGAGAACTTTGTCAAGACAGCCGCTGTGTTTGAAAAAAGCGAAGTCAAGGTTTGTGAATGCCGCAATTGTGATCATATTGTAGTCTGCACAAAAGCATCGGAGGTATGTCCAGTTTGTGCTTATCCTCAGAGTTATTTTGAGATCCACGCTGAAAATTATTAAATGGATTGCATTTAAGCAGAGGATAGATAAATTAATAAAAAACGGCAGAGCTTTGCTTAAACAGCAATAGTCCTGCCGTATTTTTTAGTTTATATGGAATCGAAATCAAACAACGCCCTCAACAATCGTTCTTCCGTTCAGTTCGATGGTATGCATACCACTCTGCTTATTTTTATTGAAATTAAAACTTAGTAAGTATCCTTTGTCGATGTGATAGTAGTCCAGATATTCGGACAATTGCTTTTCTCCTTGCGTATTGTATTCATCGCCATGCCAGATTTTCAGCTCAATGACATACTGTTTTCCGATATAGTCAACGATCACATCGGTACGTCTCTGGTCACGGGTTTGTGCTTCGATATAATAGTTTCCCGTGCCGTTGATAATGGGGCGGAGATAAAGCAAAAATAATTTTCTGCCGTCATCTTCTTTGAATTTGTCGGGCTGTGAACCATAGATATCATTGAAGTGCATAATGAACTTTTCGAGAATAAGCTCCATGTTTAACTGATTGCTTATGATAAACTGAGATTTATCATTTACACCTTCTGCGAAAATCAGGCTGTCTGTTGTTTCAAGAGAAATGAACCAGTTATAAATTCTTACTTCAAAAACCCGATTTGCCACAGCGATTAAGCCATGTTCGTTTTTTACAAATCCGTACATGAATGCATCATCAATCGTCGCATCGTCCGGATTGTACGGGATTTTTTGTCCTTTAAATAGAATTCCATGCATCAACTTGCGAAGAGATTCATTATCCTCTAATTTTCCGATCAGCGATTCAAACAGCGGCGTTTTCTTTATAAGAAGCTGTTTGTTAGCTTCAATGATTCCATGACTGCTCCAATCTGATAATTCATCCATGCTTTTGCAGAATTCAGCAACAAGTACGGGATACCCCGAAGTATAAGCATAAATCAGCTGCGAAATATCCGCAATATTCATTCCAGTATGGTGGTCATTTTCATAATCAGTCAGCATTCCGGCAATGTCATCAGGTGAAAAACTCATATCCACCTCGAAAGGGGATGCAATATTCCACGGACTGTTATGCTTGTGTTCTGCATCTGGACGGATTTTCTGACGAAGATTTCTTATATCATGCACTCCGGCGAGAATGACGGATTGGAAGGTTGGAGTGTCATGGCGATCAAGATAATAACCTCTCATCTGTGCCAGAAAATCCAGGAAAACTTGATTGTTGCTTGCACTGTCAACTTCATCAATCACAAGAACAATCTTTTGTTTAGCAAAAGAACAAATCTCGCTAATTCCTTGAAATAAACGCACCAGTCCATATCGTTCTTTCCAAAAATCTATTTGCGTTAGCAGGGTTTGAGCAATTTCCATATCTATTGTTTTTATCTTTTTCAAAGCTGTAATAAAAATATGTGCGAAAGATATGGAAAAATTGTTTTCATCCTTGAAATCCAATTCACTCATATCCTTTTGAAAGTCCAAACTAATTACATTATAATCATCCTGCAAATATTTTTTCAACGCTTTTAGCATCGTAGTCTTTCCATACTGTCTGCCACGGTTGATAACAAAATATTTTCCGGCATCAACCATTTTTTTGATTTCCGAAAGTCTGCTGTCCAGATTGACCATGTAGTGTTCCTGCGGATTGCAGGCTCCTGTTATATTAAAAGAGCGTTCCATGATGCTCACCTCACATTCCTTTTATTTTAGTATATCATATCTGCGCCCAAAAAGCAACTACAATTTCTTTTTATAAATGAAAATGCGAGATGGAATAAGATTCGCAAAATTTATGAATTATAGCAAGCAATCGCTTGTAAAAATTCATAAGTCTTGTGAGTTATCAAAAAGGTGCAATTTGCACCCTTTTGTGTTCCTGAAAATTTAGGGTGCATTGTATCATTCATAATACTTCGGAAGTTAACACTAAAAATGCCGTCTACGAAAAGCAGACGGCATTTATTAAATATCTTTCTCAACTAAAGGAAAAATTACAAGTTCAAAATCATCAAGAGGTTTGCCTCTATACGAACGTTTTTCTTTTGTGTAGATTACCTTTTCGATAACACCTTTCAGCATATCATTTTTAGATTTAGCATTCGGCAGTTCACTGTAAATTTCAAGAAGTTTTTCAACCTTTGGCACAATGTTTCTGCGATTAGCAGCACGTATTTTGTCTTCTGCCAGTTTAGCAGACAGCTCTTTAAAGCTTTCCTCCGCAGCGTTGATACGCTCCGTAATGGACCTTGAACGGCTTAAAAACATTTCAGTGTCATAAACAACCTTGCTCAAGCAAGTCATGAGTACGAGCCAGCTGTTTATTCAGTGTTGAAATATCATTTTGAGTTTTTTTGATTGCTTTTTGTTGTAATTCGATCAAGTTTGATTCGGAGTCAGTTTTAGATTCAGACCATTGAAGACGATATTTAGACAGCCATTGGGAAAGAGATTGTAACAATTTCTCTTCAACCACGCTATAGTATGAACTTACGTTATTACAGCTTCGATTTATACAGCGTAGCTTTTCTAAGCCTGAATATGTTGTCCGTTCTATTGAATGTCCGCATTTACCACAAACCAGTATTCCGGCAAGAGGATTAGCAATATAGTTTTTATTTGGAATAGGCGGCAATGATTTTCTTTCAAGTAATTCCTGTGCTTTCAGAAAAGTTTCTTCTGAAACCAACGCAGGATGAATTCCGTCAACAAGAATTTGTTCTTCCGGACTTGAGAATACACGTTCAACGGTAAGTACACCGTCAACAATGCGTTTTTGACTTTTGCGGTTTTTCCAACGAATTTTACCAATGTAAACAGGATTGCTTAGAATTTGCTTTACCGTTCTGTCACTCCAATTTGACTTTGATGTTGGGGAATCTATGCCCATGTTGTCAAGCCTGAGAGCAATGGAGTAAGTACCGAGTTGTTTCATCTGACCGTTATCTTGAAGTTCGCCATAGGTGTATAGCTGAAATATCAGCCGTACAATATCAGCTTCGGCTTCAATTGGGCGAAGAGTAAATCCTTTGTCATTAGGTATGCGGATTTTCTCATAACCGTAAGGAGTGTTTGTGCCAACAAATTTTCCTTCCTTAGCAGAAGAAGTGCGACCACGCTGTAAACGGCGATTGATAGTCTTGTATTCACGTCTAGACATAAATAATCCAAACTCAAAGTATTCTTCATCAAATTCGTTTTCAGGGTCATAAACTTTCATAGGCGTTATGATCTTGGTTCCATATCCGCACGAGATTTACGCAGATACATACAATATTGCATAGTTAGTATCACCTCCTGTAATCAGCACTGGTTGCATTGCGGAAATCGATATAGACTATATTGCCAACTTTCCTGATGATTCGTGGTGATCGTCTTTCTTTAAGTTAAAGGCGATTTCCATATCTGCCTGCATAAGCTCGTCCAGTATAGACGAAACTGTATTTTTTAGTTCACTTTGCAGAGCCATCAAATCAGACAAAACAACAGGGTCAGCCATTTTATCACCGGATGATTCAATGCGATTGCGTATCAGGGAACGAAGCCTCTGAACTTCAAACAGCAGATTCATGTAAAGCTCTAAACGTTCAGAACGGCATAACTGCATATCACGATTCAAGAGTAGATAGAAGCTGTCAAAAGTTTTTGCTACTGTTGACCGTAATTCAGAAGGAAGATTTTCATAGTGATTTTTGAATTCTGCATGATCATTTCAGAAAACGGTATCTGTGTTTGAACGTTCATCAGTATAACCAAGAAGATAGTCACATGAAACATCGAATAAGTCAGCAAGTACACAGATCATCTTGATTCCCGGTTCTTTGCCTTCGGCCTCCCAACCAGAGTAGGTTGAGCGAGATAGATTTAGTTTTTTTGCTATTTCCTCTTGCGTTAAATGCATTTCTTTACGCAGAGATCTCAAGCGATTTGCAAAATTGTCCATATAAAAGCACCTCCAAATATATTATACACTGACAGCCCCCAAAAAGGAATACTAAGTCCCGAAAGTCGTCAAATTTTCAAAAAACTTTCTAAAATCACTTGACTTTGACCCTAAAAATGAAAAGCTCTTGACAAGAGCAGGAGCAGCAGAGTATTTACCCGGAGTTACTGAGGATAGCTTGAAAAAGTATGAGCTTGATATTACCAAACCGCCGAATATTGTAGTGGCACTCATGTCAGATGCATATAACGAACCAGAGTTAAGACAATGGTACTGTGTGAATGAGTGCCCATTAGGGAAAGATTGCAGGGAAATCCCAGAAATGCCAGCTGAAAGAGCTTTGATAAGATTACAAAAATCATTTCATTGCTTATGGAAGACGGCAAATTGGACGAATCGGAACAGCAGATGATTCCGGAGCTTAGAGAGAGCTTATTGGAGTTTCGGAGAAGAGCCGATGAAAATCTTGCAGTCCTTGAACGAGCTGAAAAGATAGGCAGATTCGATTAAGGGGTGCATTATGGCTGAGTATCATGTTGTGGAAGAATACAAACTTGGAAACACTCGAATCAAAATAGCAGATGATTATTGTCGAGTAAAAACCAAAGAACAACTTGACAAATTATTAAGGGAGATAGCTGATACTGCTCTACGAAATATCAACTCGGCTTTTGTGACTGATAAAATAGAAAAATCAAAGAGGAATGCTATGAAAGTAAATGAATTTAATAAAACTGGAGGTAAATAGTGACTAATGTAGCTTTGATGCCAACATTGAAACATATGATTGGCTCAATAACAGATCAAGAACTTGCTAAGGCAAAAAGAAAAGCTGAGCATAAACTCAGCATGATAATTAAAACGGAGGGTGATGCAGATGGAGTAAGGCGTGAGCCTTGGTATTTTGAAATGCTTGTGAAAGAGCAGCTTAGAAGTGATATAACTTCTGCATTTACACAAACAATGACGGAGATATATCAGGAGATAGAAGAAGATTTATGATGATAAATGGAGATAAAAGAAAAAGACATCGAGCAGCCACTCAATGTCTTTGATGCGAAGTCGAAAATGACTTTGTAAAAACCAATTATCTCTATTGTATCATATATTTTAAAAAAATGCAATAGGAGGATTTAAAAAAATGGAGAAAAATTCTTTATCCATTGTGCAGCAGTACCCTATGGAGAGATTCAACCTTCTTGTTCCTATAGCACAGGAAGAATTAGGTAAGGTTTTATATAACCCCAATACACTTTTGGCTCTACGTACGGATTTGAAGGATGACCCTTTTAGAAAATGATTGAATAAAGGGAGCTCCGTCCCAAAAGTAACTGCCCCTAATCAAATGAGTATGGCGATCTGATTTATCTGGAATATAAAAACCGATATTCGTCTCTGAAATCTCATAAAAGAAACTCCGACGCTCAGTATAAAAACGGGAATCGGAGTTTTTTGATTATTCATGCTTTCTGAACAGGCTGCCAGTTATTCAGTTTTTATGTTCAGAGTGTAATAAGGAGAAGAAAATGATTTCTTACGTCTTTCTCAATATGACTCCAGGAATAGCAAATTAACGTGTTTTTATAATATTTTGTTAAATACGGAACTTCAATCTCGTCATAAACCAATTCACGATATGGTTCATCTCCAATTAAATAAATTTCATGACCGTAAATTGTTGATTTTCTATTTAAAAGAGCGGCGAGCAGGATAATATTTTTTCAGATATGATTACGCCTGACAGATTATTGGGGGAATTTAAAAAACTGCTTTTGTTTTTTCCGTAATCGCCTGTTCTAAAGTTGCAAAATCAATTTGAAAGTCCTCCTGTCCGGTTTTGACTTCTACAAATTTTCCGCCGGCAGATTCAACAAACACTCTATATTCCGGGAAATATGGTGTGAAAATGATATATTCATCTCCCGGAACGGTAAGTGCCTGTGTAATAATTCTGATTCCGGCTGCTGCACCGCAAGTAATATATAAGTTCTCTGGGCGAAAGTGCGTCCCAAAGCGAAAATTCAGGTCATCAACAATTGCTCTTGATTCAATCCCCAAAAAGTAGACAAGAAAAATGAAAAGAAGTATATTAGAAGTAAACAAGCAAATAGAAAAACATCAAGGAGGAAAAACGAATGACAAATACTCAACCGAAATATGAAGAAAGCTTCAAAAAGAACATCGTAGCATTACATCAGAACGGAAAGACACAAACAGAGCTGTCCAAAGAATATGGGATATCAACCAGTGCAATTTCACATTGGATAAAGCTGTACACGGAAGTTAAGGTAGATGATAATACAATAATGACAGCAAAGCAGCCAAGAAGAAAGAAAAAGTCACTGCGGATCTGCAACTCCACAGTGACCAAGGGTTTTAATAAACTTCACAACTGTATTTCAACCTAACTAAAAGATACCACATTACTCCGTCAATGTCAAGACGTGGAAGTCCTTATGATAACGCTTTAGCTGAAAATTTCTTCTCTATTCTGAAAACTGAATGTATTTACAGATCTAAGATAAAGACATTTGCAGAAGCAAGACGTCTCATTGATGATTACATCTACTTCTACAATCACCAGCGTATCCAACTCAAAACAAAACTGACTCCTCTTGAATTGCGAAGCCAGTTCATTGCTTAATTTAATCTTCCGTAGGGGCTTTTTGTGCTGTACGCACAAAGTGGGGCGGTTCAACAATGAGCAGGGCATTTTTATATTATTTATCCAACCATCCGCAAAGGGTCGGATACTATTTCACATTCAGAAATAGTAAATGGGTCAATATCAATACAATTAGACGAGTCAAAACGACCAGATAAATCCCATGCCACAGTATCATTCATAACAGTTAAAGCATTTTGGAAAAAAGCTTGGTCTTTTAGCTTTTCAAATATACCGCCAGACTGAATAAGCGGTTTCATATCCACCTTTCGTACAGTACCATCAAGCATATAAGCATAAACGATATAGTTTTCGCCTGCAACTGCCTGAACAACTACCGGAAACATATCTTCTTGCATATAGAACGCCCCTTTCTGTTAAATTAACGGATTGATTCTATTAAGTGGCTGATTCTGTTTTGACAGTTCCCAATTTTGCATAAGCTCATCACGATGTATTTCACACCATGCAAGAATCAGCTTTATTTGTTTATTCGGCAAACCGCCACGCATTACAGAACCATTCAATATATCAATCATTGCTTTTCTCCCTGCATATTCTACGTGAAAACGTGGTGGGTTATGATCTGCATAATACATGGTTACTCTGATTCCATAAAACAAACTAATTTCAGGCGTTTTTTATTTCCTCCTCATACTCCAGTATGTCACCGGGTTGGCAGTTTAGTAATTTGCAGATTGTTGCTATGTTTTCCCACGCTAACGGTGCACTTTTTCGTAGCTTTTGTACAGTCGATTCACTTAACAATTTTTCTTGTCGGATTCGATATGTTGTATATCCAGCATCTTTCAAAGCAGCTAATATATCAATTTTATATTTAACTGGCATTTCCTCTGAAATACACAAAAAACGGCTTTTACAGAGGGACAAAATCAGGGACAACAGTGTATTATATAGTACTGTTGTCTGTCCTTAAAAAATGACCATCAATGACAACAAGTAACAAGAGTGCTTAATGCACTACACTCTTGCAACACTTGTCGTCTGACATTGACAAAAGCAGATTTCATAGAGGGAAAAAGTGAGGGAAAAATCCCTTATATAAATATATATTTTTCCTTTCCCTCAAAATTGAGGTCAATGGAGTGTACGTGAAAGCAGGGCTTTACATAGGGCTGCACCGCTTATATCATCTTCTGTCAGATGCTTTGAAAATCGTTTTGCCTCGAGTTCAAGTGGACTTCTTGTGTTACCGAGCGTATACATGATAACATCTGAAAATGTGAGTTTTCTTGTACGCTTGAAATCTTTATTTGCATTTATAAAATATTTATTTTTAAATTCCTTTAATCCTGATGATAAGAGAACTTTTTTTGGCACAGCTGATAATGCAAAAGGTTACAATCTTATACATTTGAACGCACTTTACGACTTGCTTAACCGCAGATTTATAGGGGCTGTTTTGTAGGATCGAAGAAACGAAAACGAGAATAACGCTCTCATAAATATGATTGAGAACATCGCTCATGACACAATTATTGTTGCAGACAGAGGCTATGAGTCATACAACAATATCGCACATCTTGAAGCCAAAGGACTGAAATATGTTATTCGTGTCAGATCAAAATATGGAATATCAGAAAAATTCAATCTTCCTGTTGATAAAGAAGTTGACTTTACTGCTGATGTTCTACTCACAAGAAGGTACACTAATGAAGTTAAGTCAAATCCGGATATTTATCGTTTTTTAGGTACAAATTTAACTTTTGACTTCCTTCCGAAAGGCTCAAAAGATACCTATCCTCTTAAATTCAGGATAATAAGAATTAAGATCTCAGAAGGTCAGTACGAAACAATCGTTACTAATCTCTGGTACGATGAATTCTCTGCTGAGGATATCAAACATATCTACAAGCTGCGCTGGGGCATTGAAACTTCTTTCCGGGAACTGAAGTACCATATTGGTCGTATTGCTTTTCATTCTAAGAAAAAGGACTGCGTGATACAGAAAATTTTTTCAAGCCTGATCATGTATAACTTCTCTATGCTGATTACCGAAAACGTCAGCATAGATGATGATAAGCATAATAAGTACCGTTCCAGAGCAAATTACGCCGCCGCTATACATATCTGCATTTATGTCAATACTTTTTTCAGGCAGATTATTCATCTGTCTTTTTGTCATGCAATAATTCCTGTTAAATGCACACTGGGGTATGACACTTTTTCTGATCATATACCTGCTTTTTTGCTTTATTCGATTGACTTGATGACATTAATCAAAATCGGGACTCTTCCAAAAAGTAGTCTATTCATCAAAAAATCAAATTCCTTTTCTCATTATATCAATAAAACATTGTTTTAAATTCTTAACAATAGACAACTTCTTGGAAGAACCAAAATCGTAAGGCAAGATTTATAAACTTTTTATGAATAATAGTTGAGAATATAAAAAAAGAGCATAACCTTCGGTATGTAAGGTCGAATAGTTATGCTTTGGGCTTTAAAATATTATATCGCACTTTACCTGAAATTTCAATAGCCTGATACATTTTGATAAAAATATTTTTAAATATTTGTTTATATTAGTTGGAAAACAGATTGCTTTTTTCGA
>CALESG010000123.1 GCA_937907215.1 uncultured Ruminococcus sp. | reverse complement strand
TTGTTTCATCTGACAATAAATCTGACTGCATATCTGACGCACAGTCTTTGTGCGGTGTTGCCTAAATAAAGTTGATAGGAGTGATTTCATATTAAAACGCTTATTATAAACGGTTCGCCAAGAAAACATGGAGATACATCAACACTTGTTGAATATTTAAAAGAACATCTTTTAGGTGAAATAAATGAAGTACGCACATATGAAAGTAATATTTCACCATGCATTGATTGTCGTGCATGTCGTATAAATCAAGGCTGTTCTATTGAAGATGAAATGCAAAACTTATATGATTATCTTGAAGAGTGTGATAATGTCGTTATCGCTTCCCCATTATATTTTACAGAACTTACAGGTTCACTTTTAAATGTAGGAAGCCGACTGCAAACGTATTTTTCTGCTCATTATTTCCGAAAGGAAGAACCACTTCTTTCAAGAAAAAAAGGAGTTGTTATTATTACCGGAGGTGGAAACGGCGACTGTAATAACGCTTATAAAACTGCAAAATGTCTTTTTAAAAATATGAATGTACAAGATATATTTCCGTTGATTTTTTGTGGAAATACTGATTTTAAACCTGCTAAGGAAAATAAAAACGTACTTAAGGATATAAGACGTGCAGCAGAATTTTTAAGCAATCCATAATATTAAAATATATGAGAACAAGTTCTAAATCTTATATTGGTAGTATTGGATAGACAGAAAAAATACTTCGAATTATTATAAAAAATTTCTTTACAAATGAATTTAAATGTGTTATAATGGATTGATAAAAAATTTATGGAGGTAGGAATGATGAAAAAAGTTAGAATCGGTATCGCCGGATATGGAAATCTTGGACGTGGTGTTGAACTCGCCATAAAGCAAAACGATGATATGGAGCTTGTAGGCGTATTTACAAGACGTGCACCGGAAACAGTAAAACTTATGACAGAAGGCGTTACTGTTTACAATATTGATTCTGCCAAGGATATGCAAGATAAAATTGATATTATGATTATTTGCGGCGGTAGTGCTACTGACCTTCCAAAGCAGACTCCAGAATTAGCTGAATATTTCAATGTTATTGACAGCTTTGATACACACGCAAAGATTCCGGAACATTTCCAGAATGTAGATAAGGTTTGCAAGGAAAATAATCATATTGCCCTGATTTCAGCTGGTTGGGATCCGGGTATGTTTTCACTTAATCGTCTTTATGCAGAATCTATTCTTTCAAATGGTAAGACATATACATTTTGGGGTAAAGGTGTAAGTCAGGGTCATTCTGATGCTATTAGAAGAGTTGATGGTGTAAAGAAGGGCATTCAATATACTTGTCCTGTTGAAGCTGCTATGGACGCTGTAAGAAGTGGCAGTCAGCCTGAACTTACTACACGTGAAAAGCATAAGAGAGTTTGCTATGTTGTTGCAGAAGAAGGTGCAGATAAAGAAAAAATTACTGACACTATTAAAAATATGAAAAATTACTTTGATGAATATGATACAACTGTGAACTTTATCAGTGAAGAAGAATTTGATGCTGAACATAATAAAATGCCTCATGGCGGATTCGTTATGAGAAGCGGTAAAACCGGTGACGGCGAAAATACACATCAGATGATTGAGTATTCTTTAAAACTTGAATCTAATCCTGAATTTACTGCAAGTGTATTGATAGCTTATGCAAGAGCACTTTCACGTATGAGATCTGAAGGTTCTGTAGGATGTAAAACAGTTTTCGATATTGCTCCTGCATATCTTTCAAAGCTCAGCGGAGAGGAATTGCGTGCTATAATGCTGTAATTTATTTTTTAAATTTATATAGTCCCTTGATTACGTTCAAGGGACTGTTCTATGTGTACATGATATACATATCGTTTTATAAAAATAAAATTATTAAGCAGACGCTTTTAAAAACATTAAAAAATATGATTTATATTATTTTTTTGTAATTATGTGTTGCAAAAAAAGTTTTTTTGTGTTATTATATAAAGAAGGGAAAATGCCGGAGTTATAAACGGCAAATAAGCAATCGTGCAATTGCAATGCACGGGTTTGGAGAATATTATGCCTAAAAGACAAGATATTAACAAAATTATGATTATTGGATCCGGCCCGATTATTATCGGCCAGGCTTGCGAATTCGACTATTCGGGTACACAGGCGTGTAAGGCACTGCGTCAACTCGGATATGAAATCGTATTGGTTAATTCTAATCCGGCCACTATCATGACAGATGCTGATGTTGCTGACATCACATATATTGAGCCACTTAATCTAAACAGACTTACTCAAATTATTGAAAAAGAACGTCCAGATGCATTGCTACCTAATTTGGGCGGACAGTCGGGACTTAACCTTTGTTCTGAACTTTCAGAAGCAGGTGTTCTTGAAAAATACAATGTAAAAGTAATTGGCGTACAGGTCGATGCGATCGAAAGAGGCGAAGACCGTATTGAATTCAAGCATACAATGAATAAGCTTGGAATTGAAATGGCTCGAAGCGAAGTTGCTTATTCTGTAGAAGAGGCTATGGCGATTGCAGATAAGCTTAAGTATCCAGTTGTACTGCGTCCTGCATATACAATGGGCGGTGCCGGCGGCGGACTCGTTTATAATGTTGATGAACTCAAAGTCGTATGTGAAAGAGGACTTCAGGCAAGCCTTGTAGGACAGGTTCTTGTTGAAGAATGTATCAGTGGTTGGGAAGAACTTGAACTTGAAGTTGTACGTGATTCTGAAAATAATATTATTACAGTATGCTTTATAGAGAATATCGACCCAATTGGAGTTCATACAGGTGACTCATTCTGTTCAGCTCCTATGCTCACTATTTCCGAAGATGTTCAGAAAAAACTTCAGGAACAGTCTTATAAAATTGTTGAAGCTATTGAGGTTATCGGTGGCTGTAATTGTCAGTTTGCACACGACCCTGAAACAGGCAGAATCGTAGTAATTGAAATCAATCCACGAACATCACGTTCATCAGCTCTTGCATCAAAAGCAACTGGTTTCCCTATTGCTTTTGTATCTGCACTGCTTGCTTGTGGTCTTACTTTAAAAGATATTACTTGTAGTAAATACGGTACACTTGATAAATATGTTCCAGATGGCGATTATGTTGTAATTAAGTTTGCTCGCTGGGCTTTTGAAAAATTCAAGGGTTCTGAAGATAAATTAGGCACACAGATGAGAGCTGTAGGCGAAGTAATGAGCATTGGTAAAACTTATAAGGAAGCTTTCCAAAAAGCTATTCGCAGTCTTGAAACAGGTAGATATGGTTTAGGATTTGCTAAGAATTTCAATTCACTTTCCAAGGAAGAATTGCTTGCAAAGCTTCGTTATCCATCAAGTGAACGTCAGTTCATTATATATGAAGCTCTTCGTAAAGGTGCTACTATTGATGAAATATATGAAATCACAAAAATCAAGCACTGGTTCTTACAGCAAATGAAGGAAATTCTTGATGAAGAAGAATCTCTCATTGCAATTAAGGGCAATGTTCCTGAAAAGAATGTTCTTCGCCAGGCAAAGCTTGATGGTTTCAGTGACCGTTATTTAAGTCAGATTCTTGAAGTTCCTGAAGAAAATATCAGAAACGCAAGATATGAATATGGAATCCGTGAAGCATGGGAAGGTGTACATGTAAGCGGTAAACAAAATGCTTCTTATTATTATTCCACTTATCATCTGGATAAGGATAATAGTCCTTCATCTGATAAAAAGAAAATTATGATTCTTGGCGGTGGTCCTAATAGAATAGGTCAAGGTATTGAATTTGACTATTGTTGCGTCCATGCAGCACTTGCTCTTAAGAAAATGGGCTTTGAATCAATCATTGTAAACTGCAATCCTGAAACAGTTTCAACTGATTATGATACTTCTGATAAGCTTTATTTTGAACCTCTTACTCTTGAAGATGTATTGAGTATTCATGAAAAGGAAAAGCCAATTGGTGTTATAGCTCAATTTGGTGGTCAGACACCGCTTAATCTTGCAGCCGATCTTAAGAAGAATGGCGTAAATATTCTCGGTACAACTCCTGAAACAATTGACCTTGCAGAAGATAGAGATCATTTCCGTGCAATGATGGACAGACTTGGAATCCCTATGCCAGAATCAGGCATGGCTGTAAATGTTGATGAGGCACTTGAAATTGCAAATAAGATAGGTTATCCTGTAATGGTGCGTCCATCATACGTTCTTGGCGGCAGAGGAATGGAAATCGTTCACGATGATGAAATGATGCGTGTTTATATGGCTGCTGCTGTAGGTGTAACACCTGACCGCCCTATTCTTATTGACCGATTCTTAAATCATGCTACAGAGTGTGAAGCAGATGCTATTTCCGATGGAATTCATTGCTTCGTACCAGCTGTTATGGAGCATATTGAGCTTGCTGGCGTACATTCTGGTGACTCTGCTTGTATTCTCCCAGCAAAAAATCTCTCAGATAAGATGATTGCAACAATTAAGGAGTATACAAAGAAGATTGCAGTTGAAATGAACGTTCGTGGTCTTATGAATATGCAGTACGCTATTGAAGGCGATACAGTATATGTTTTGGAGGCAAATCCAAGAGCATCAAGAACTGTTCCGCTTGTTTCAAAGGTATGCGATATAAATATGGTAAAACTTGCTACAGAGATTATGACTTCTGAATTTACAGGAAATCCATCTCCTGTTGAAGGACTTACTGATAGAGAGATAAAGCATTATGGTGTTAAGGAAGCTGTATTCCCATTCAATATGTTCCAAGAAGTAGATCCTGTCCTTGGACCTGAAATGCGTTCTACCGGTGAAGTACTTGGTATGTCAGATTCATTTGGTGAAGCATATTATAAGGCTCAAGAAGCAACTCAAATAAAACTTCCTACAGAAGGAACAGTTCTTCTTAGTGTTTGTAATCGTGATAAATCTGAACTTATTGAAATTGCAACTGCTTTTGATGATCTTGGATTTAAGATTATCGCAACAAATGGATGCTATAAAATGATTACTGAAGCTGGCATTCCTGCAGAAAGAATTTTCAAGGTTTACGAAGGTCGTCCTAATATTCCAGATCAGATTGCAAACCACGAAATCCAGTTGATTATCAATACACCAGCCGGCAAAAGCAGTGCACACGATGATAGCTATATTCGTAAAGCTGCTATTAAGCATAAGATCCCTTATATTACAACAATGGCTGCTGCCAAGGCAAGTGCCGAAGGTATCCGTGCCCTTATAGAAAAGACACAGTTTGGTGTTAAATCACTTCAAGATTATCATGCTGATATAAAGTAATTTTATAAAAAGTTTATTATAATAAACAAGACCATTTACTGAAGATCTCAAAAGTCGCAGTAAATGGTCTTGTTGCTAATATAAAGCCCACAAGCATTTTGTACTTGTGGGCTTTTTTATAAGTTTTAACATCTGTTTCAAACTTTGGGCTTACTGTTTTTTTCGTGGCAAATTGATGAATTAGGACAGCCGCTGCATTTACAACCGCATGATGACTTGCCTTTTTTCTTGTCACTATGTAGTTTTAATATAACAAGAATAACAATAGCAAGAACTATAAAACCAACAATTGCAGTAGCCATTATTATCACTTCGCTTTCGCTGAGATTTTTTCTTTCTTTAAGAATTTATCAGCATTATTAGGTCTTGCTAACATATAAATCATAAATACCAAAACTACTACAGCAAATGTTAATCCTATAATGTTTGCATTACCTGTAAATAGCATGCCAAATTGATAAATAATTAATGAAATTGCATATGCAAATACGCATTGATATGAAATTGCAAATACAGTCCACTTTGCACTATTCATTTCACGCTTGATAGCACCCATTGCTGCAAAACAAGGAGCACACAAAAGATTGAATATTAAGAATGAGTAACCTGATAGTGCAGTAAATGTATTTGTCAGCAGATTCCAAATTTCATCTCCGCTTTCTGAGATTTCTCCAGAAACATGGAACAATGTACCGAATGTAGTAACAACATTTTCCTTTGCAATAAGACCTGTAATAGTTGCAACAGCTGCTTTCCAATTTCCCCAACCAAGTGGCACAAACAGAGGTGCAATTATATTGCCAATCTTTGCAAGTACAGAATTGTCAAGATCTTCTACCATGCCAAATGATCCGCCCTCAATACCAAAGCTCTGTAAGAACCAAAGCACTATTGCAGAAAGCAAGATTACAGTTCCTGCCTTTTTAATAAACGACCATCCACGTTCCCACATTGAACGAAGTACATTACTAACAGTAGGAAGATGATATGCTGGAAGTTCCATTACAAATGGTGCCGGATCTCCTGCAAATATCTTTGTTTTCTTAAGAATAATACCGGAAACAATTATGGCAGCAACACCAATAAAATATGCAGACGTTGCAACCCAACCGGCATTTCCAAATAATGCTCCGGCAATAAGTCCAATAATAGGAAGTTTAGCACCGCACGGAATAAATGTGGTAGTCATTATAGTCATTCTTCTGTCACGTTCATTTTCAATTGTTCTGCTTGCCATAATTCCAGGTACGCCGCAACCTGTACCGATAAGCATAGGAATAAATGATTTTCCTGACAATCCAAATTTTCTGAATACTCTGTCCATAACAAATGCAATTCTTGCCATATAGCCACAAGATTCCAAAAATGCAAGAAATATAAATAATACAAGTAGCTGTGGAACAAAACCAAGTACTGAACCTACACCTCCGATAATACCATCAACAACAAGTCCTATAAGCCAATCTGCACAGCCTATATGTTCAAGACCACTTTGTGCACTTGGAAGTATCCATTCTCCAAATAGTGTATCATTAGTCCAGTCTGTAAGGAAACTGCCTACTGTAGTTATGGAAACATAATAAACTATAAACATTATTACCGCAAAAATTGGAAGTGCAAGAAAACGATTGGTAACTATTCTATCAATCTTATCAGATGTTGTCATACCGCCTTTATTTTTCTTTTTAAGACAAGTTTTTATAACTTCTGCTATGTAAACATATCTCTCATTAGTAATAATGCTTTCACTGTCATCATCCATCTCTTCTTCGGCAGCAGCTATATCACTTTCAATATGATCTTTTTGTTCTTCTGTTGTATTAAGAGTTTCATACACTTTTTCATCTCGTTCAAAAAGCTTTATAGCATACCACCTTTGATGTTCTTCAGGAACACTATGAAGCATATATTCTTCTATATGTGCAAGTGCATGTTCTACACAGCCACAAAACTTATGATGGGGTATTTGACGTACACCCGAATTAGCAGCATCAACAGCTGCTTCTGCGGCTTCTATTATTCCATTATTTTTTAAAGCTGAAATCTCAACTACGGTACAGCCAAGTTCTTTTGAAAGTCTTTCTTTATCTATCTTATCACCGTTTTTCCTTACAATGTCCATCATATTTATTGCACAAACTACCGGTATGCCAAGTTCTACAAGCTGAGTCGTAAGATACAAATTTCTCTCAAGATTCGTTCCATCGATTATATTTAAGATAGCATTTGGATGCTCTCCTATCAAATAATTTCTTGCTACAACTTCTTCGAGCGTATATGGCGAAAGTGAATATATGCCCGGAAGATCTGTTATTACAACGTCTTTATGACCTTTAAGGCGGCCCTCTTTTTTCTCAACAGTTACTCCAGGCCAGTTTCCTACAAACTGATTAGAACCGGTGAGTGCATTAAAAAGTGTAGTCTTGCCGCAGTTAGGATTTCCGGCAAGTGCAATTTTTATTTCCATAAACATTTTCCTTTCTGTAATTAGTTTATACTAACTTATTTGTAAATATTAAAGTGCTTTTATTAAAGCACTTCGATATTTTCTGCATCAGCTTTTCTAAGTGAAAGCTCATATCCTCTTACAGTAACTTCAATTGGATCACCAAGAGGTGCAACTTTTCGGATATATATGTCAGTACCCTTTGTAATACCCATATCCATTATTCTGCGTTTAATAGCACCTGTACAGTTAAGTTTCTTAACTGTAACAGTTGTGCCGATTTTTGCATCTTTAAGTGTCGGCATTTTTACTCCTCCTTATAAATTCATCAATTAAAATTGAATAATAAAGCCTATCATAATACTTTCCATCAATAAAAAAGTAATCACGCAAAGCCCCTTCAAAAATGAATTCACATTTTTGAATAACTCGTTTTGATGGCAAGTTATTTGATCTATGACAAATTTGAATTTTATGAAATTCAATCTTTTTAAAACCATATTCAATGATAGCTTTTGTTGCTTCAGTAGCATATCCTACATTTTGATATTTTGAACCAATACAATACTCTATTTCTGCAAAATTATTTTTACAGTCTACAAGAAAAAATGCAATTTGACCTATACATTCACCGCTTTCCTTTTCTATAATTGCCCATCTAAAATAGTTATTATCAGAATATAAAAATATATACTTTTTCAAAAGGAACATAACATCAGATTCAGTGGAATATACAGGCTCACCATATGAATTTTGTATTTTTTCATCACCAGCCCAATTTCTTAATGCATCGTTGCAATCTGAATATTTAAATCTTCTTAAAACAAGTCTTTTTGTTTCAATTGATTCTGTTCCTATACTTTTCATAGATTCACCACCTAAATCATGATTTTGCAAGCCATCTCCTTAGAAACAGCAACTCTTGAATCTTTGATATTTACAATAACATTTCCACCAATTTCATTTATTATTATAACAGATGCTCCAGCAACAAATCCTAAATTTTCAAGAAATTTTCTCGTTTCAGAATTTCCTCCAACTTTTTTAATAATATTTTCTTTGCCAGTATCAGCAAATGTAAGAGGCATCATACAAAAATCTCCTTTCAAAGTTAGTTTAGCCTTACCTTATGATAAAATAAATAGATTAGTTTTCGCTAACCTTATTTATAATACAACATTTTTCCTTTCATGTCAAGAGCTTTATAAAAAAATATATCACAGATTGCTATCTTTGTATAACTCTACAAAAATCAAAGTAAAAATGTGCACTATTTTTTCATATCTGAGATCAACTAATATTAACTTTTTCCTGAACAATACTGCTCTAAAACGTTTTTTAATGCATTAGCACTGGCATTGTGAACCTTTGCCACAGGAATATCATACTTCTGAGATCGCTTATTTACGCTTATAGCCATTTTATGGCAACAAGTATTTGTAAAAAGCACCATCAAATCCGGCGTTCCAAGTTTATTGATAAAATCCGGCGGCATTTGTGTAAAAACCTTTGCCTTGCAATTATAATTCTTGCATATATTTTTATACATAGTTGCCATACGATCATTACCACCTATTATTACTACGCTCATTTAAAGCACTCCTTTCCAAGTTAGCTTTCGCTAACTTAATAACATTATACTACCGATTGAAAATATTGTCAAGTAAAAAATCAAGGCATTACCGCAAATATTTTATATAAATATGCGATATTGCCTTAATACTTAAATTTCACTTAATATAATTTCTCTAAGCATTGATGGATTTGCAGTACCTTTTGATTTTTGCATACATTTTCCTACTATAAATCCAAGTGCTTTTTCTTTACCATTTTTATAATCATTGACTGATTTTTGATTTTCTGATAAAACTTCACAAACTATGCGTCTTAAAGATCTCCTATCTGAATTTTGTATCATGTTATTTTCTTTTATTATATCTAAAGGAGTTTTGCCGGACTTAACCATAATACTAAGAACTGTTTTTCCTGCTGTATTTGAAATATTGCCTTTTTCCACTTCAGATATAAGCGTACATAATTTATTTGCTGTAATATTCATATCACTAATTGTAAGTCCGGTTTCATTTTGAATTTTTGCAATATCAGACAAGATCCAATTGCATATATTTTTAGGTTTGCAAATATCAAGTGTGACTGATTTATCAAAAAGTTCCGCCCTTTCAGTACTTTCCACTATAAGTTCAGCATCTATTTGAGAAAAGCCATATTCATTTATATATCGCCATATTTTCTTGTTTGGAAGTTCAGGAAGGGTTTCTTTTAGTTTTTCTATCTCATAATCACTAATAACAATAGCCTTTAAATCAGGTTCTGGAAAATATCTATAATCCTGTGCATTTTCCTTTGTGCGCATTACAATACTTCTGCCAATGACATCATCCCAACGTCTTGTTTCCTGCTCTATAACGCCTCCAGATTTAAGAATTTGTGTTTGTCTTAATATCTCATACTCAATTCCACGAATTGCACTGCTAAAGCTATTAACATTTTTCAGTTCACATCGAGTTCCAAGTTCACTGCTGCCTTTTTTGCGTAAAGATACGTTTACATCACATCTTATAGAACCTTCTTGCATCTTACAATCAGATACTCCAATGTGTTGTAATATCATTTTTATAGTTTCAAGATAAGCTTTTGCTTGACTGCTGTTATTCATATCTGGTTCTGACACTATTTCTATAAGCGGTACGCCGCATCTATTAAAATCAGCCAATGAATTCTTTTCACTTTCATGTAAAAGCTTTCCTGCATCTTCTTCAATATGTATTCTATTTATGCCAATTCTTTTTATTTTGCCGTCTGATATAATGTCAAGATAGCCATTTTCACAAATCGGTGTTTCCCATTGGGATATTTGATATGCTTTTGGAAGATCAGGATAAAAATAATTTTTTCTGTCATGACCACTGATGTTGTTTATATGACAGTTCATTGCTATTCCTGCCTTTACAGCATATTCCACTACTTTTTTATTTAATGATGGCAATGCACCCGGAAGTCCCATGCAAATCGGACAGACATTAGTGTTTGGAGTGCCACCAAAAACATTACGACAGCTACAGTATATCTTTGTTTTAGTGCTAAGCTCTGCATGAACTTCAAGTCCGATTACTGACTCATACTCATTTATATGTTCTTCGTTATCTTCTATCATAAAAACGCCTGCTCCATTCTTGCTGGTCTGCCATAAAGTTTTTCAAAAGCATATGCTGCTTTAAGCAAAGTCATTTCTGAAAAGTTTTTTCCCATTAGCTGCATGGCTATTGGAAGTCCTTTTGATGAATATCCACACGGGATGCTCATTGATGGTATTCCTGCAAGACTGGCAGAAACTGTAAATATATCATTACTATAAAGCTCAGTGAGATTATCCTTATGTTCACCAAATTTAAATGCAGATGTGGGATAAGTCGGAGTAATAATAATATCACATTCTTTAAATGCATTATTAAGCTCATGTTTTATCATCAATCTCATATCACTTGCTTTTTTATAATATTTATCATAATATCCTGAACTTAACACAAAAGTGCCAAGCATAATTCTTCGCTTTACCTCATCGCCAAATCCTTCACTTCTTGTTTTTGTATACATATCTGAAAGATTGCTGTAATCTTTTGTACGATAACCATATCTAACACCGTCATATCTTGCAAGATTAGATGATGCTTCAGCAGATGAAATAATATAATAAGCATTTACTGCATATTTTGTGCTTGGTAGAGATATTTCATATATTTCAGCACCCATAGATTTTAAAAGTTTTATCGCATTCAGTATGCTTTGAATAACTTCTTCGCTTACATTTTCTTTAAAATATTCAAATGGAATACCTATACGTAGTCCATTTATATTGCAATCGCTTAATCCTGAATAAAAATTTGGATATTCCCTTCGTGCTGAAGTAGCATCCATTTTATCATAGCCACATATAAGATTATATAGCAGTGCAGTATCACTTACATCTCTGCATATTGTTCCTATCTGGTCAAGCGATGATGCAAATGCTATAAGTCCATAACGTGATACACTGCCATATGTAGGTTTCAATCCCACTGCACCACAAAATGCTGCTGGTTGACGAATTGAGCCACCTGTATCAGAACCAAGAGAAAGTACAGCTTCACCAGACATTACAGCTGCTGCACATCCACCTGATGAACCTCCTGGAACATAGTCAGTATTATAAGGATTATGCGTCTTTTTAAAATAAGATGTTTCAGTAGATGACCCCATAGCAAATTCATCCATATTTAATTTGCCCTTAATTATCATTCCGGCATTTTTTAATTTTTTTACAACATATGCATCATATGGAGGAATGTAATTTTGAAGCATTTTAGAAGCACAGGTAGTTCTTATACCTTTTGTGGATATATTATCTTTTAAAGCAATCGGTATACCTGCAAGAGCATGAAGCTTTTCACCTAATGCCAGCCTTTTATCTATTTCTTTCGCCTTGTCAATAATATCATCACATATGGTAATATATGCTTCTATATTTTTCTCATTTTGCTTTACTCTATCTAAAAAAGAATTGCAAATTTCAACAGAGCTGCACTCACGATTTCTGAGCATTTTAGAAAGCTCTGTTGCTGTTTTTTTATATAGTAACATCTTTTTCAGTACCTCTTTTATCAAAATGTCTTTGGAATTGATAAAAATCCATTATGAATATACGGTGCATTTTTTAGAAGTTCTTCGCACATTGTTTCACTATCAATTATAATATCATCACGAAGTTCAGATAAGCCGTTTGAGTTTTCTTCATTATAAAAGCATTCATATTCTTTATCTTTATAAATATCCTGCATCTCATTGATCATTCTAATAATATCTGTCATATCTTTATATATGCCTTCAAGTTCATCGTTTAAAAATTCGAGCTGAGCAAGTTTTGCAATACGTTCAATATCTATACTTTTATTTTCATTATCAATTTTCATTTTTATTATCACCCAAATTATCACTTGTTTCAGCTTCAGTCATTTCTATAAGCTCACTTTCAGTTAAAACCGCAATTCCAAGTGAATTAGCTTTATCAAGCTTACTTCCTGCTTCATCACCAGCTACCACATATGATGTCTTTTTAGAAACGCTTCCGCTTACTTTTCCGCCGAAACTTTCAATAAGTGCCTTTGCTTCGCTACGTTTCATTGTAGGAAGAGTACCTGTTAAAACAAATGTCTTTCCTTCAAAAATATTGCTAATAGATTTTTTTGTTTCATAATTCATATTTAAACCATATTTATAAAGACGTTCAATCAAATCTTTCATATGCTGTTCTTTAAATGAATCTGATACACTCTTTGCCATAACTGAACCAAAACCGTCTATCTGCTCTATATCTTCCGCTGAAGCATTCATTATATTATCTATTGATAAAAATTTTTCACACAAAAGTTTTGCTGCCTTTATTCCAATATTTCTTATTCCAAGTCCAAAAATGAGCCTGTCCAAAGAATTTGATTTTGACTTTTCAATAGATTTAATTAAGTTATCTGCTGATTTATCAGCAAAACGATCAAGATTTAAAATATCATCTTTTTTTAGTATATACAAATCGGCAACAGAATTTATAAGTCCTGCATTATGAAGTGCTTTTATATTTTCTGTTCCAAGCCCATCTATATTCATAGCATCTTTTGAAGCAAAATGAATCATTCGTTTCTCCACCTGAGCTGGACAATCTGGATTTGAACATCTTAAAGCAGCTGCTTCATCATCACGTTCTGCCTTTGAATTGCAAACTGGGCAAACATCTGGCAGTTTATATGGAACTGCATTTTCATTGTGACGTACCGAACGAACTACTTCTGGAATAATTTCACCGGCTTTTCGTACAACTATTGTATCACCTATGCATATGCCCTTTTCTGTTATAAAATCCTGGTTATGCAGACTTGCACGTTCTACATCAGTGCCTGCAAGATGTACGCTTTCAAAAACGGCAACAGGAGTTATAACACCTGTTCTGCCTACGCTTACTTCAATATCTTTCAAAATTGTTTCTTTTTCTTCCGGTGGAAATTTATATGCAACAGCCCATTTAGGTGTTTTCATAGTAGCACCCATTTCATCACGCTGTTCAAAAGAATCTATCTTAACAACAACTCCATCAATATCATAACCATAGCTGCTTCGTTCATCGCCTATACGTTTTATTGCATCAATTACCTCTTCTGCATTACTTAGCGGATTGCTTTGATCAATAGTTGTAAATCCAAGACTATTTAAATAATCAATTGACTGTTTATGCGATAAAAGATTTTTACCCTCAATATTTTGTAAGTTAAATACAAAAATATCAAGTCTGCGTTTTGCTGTTACAGAAGAATCTTTTTGTCTAAGAGAACCGGAGGCCGCATTTCTGGGATTTTTAAAAGGAATTTCATCATTTTCTTCCTGAGCAATTGAAAGCTGCTTAAAGCTTTTAAGAGGCATATAAACCTCGCCTCTTACTTCTAAATAAGATGGTGCATTTTCTATTTTTAGCGGAATTGTATGAATGGTTTTCAAATTCATAGTAATGTCTTCACCTGTAAATCCATCACCTCTTGTAGAGCCTCTTTTGAAAACACCATTTTCATATTCAAGTGATACAGAAAGTCCATCTATCTTTGGCTCTACTATAAATTTAGGATCTACAAGCTGCTCTTTGCATCGAGTTATAAATGCATTCACTTCTTCAAATGAAAAAACATCCTGCAAACTTGCCATCTGAACTTTATGTTCTACTTTTTCAAAGCTGCTTGAAGCAACTCCACCTACACGCTGAGATGGAGAATCAGGCTTTAAAAGCTCTGGATATTCACTTTCAAGTGTTCTAAGCTCACGCATCATTTCATCATAGGTATAATCAGAAACTGACGGATCATTTAAAATATAATATCTATAATTATGCTGCATAAGTTCTTTGGAAAGATGACTTATACGTATTTCTGCCTGTTGTTTATTCATAGCTTTATCCTCCGCTTATAATACATTTTATAACTTCTTATAACATCATTTATTATAGCACATATTTTTTTTATTTACTAGTAGTTTTTGTAATTTTAATGCATTATCCTCCAAATGCTGCATATCCATTTGGCACATCACCTACAAGAATAGTTTGTACAAGAATATATTCATATTTTACATATGATTCTGTTCTGCAAAATGGAACTGCACCTGCAACATGTACAGTTACTTCAGCAGCAATTTTATGGCAAGTTTGATTTATACCGGCTGATTCCAAAGTACTTACAAGTTCCACTTCAGCACTTCCTATAGGAAGAAATCGCATTGGCACAGATGGCCCTCTTCCTGCAAATATCCAAACACCGCTTGCTGTTCCAAGAGATATGGATATTTCTGTATCACGGCTTTCATCAAGTGCTTCATTTAAATCTGTAAGCAGTGTTGTTTGAAGTCGATTTATATTTCCTGTAAGAGTTTCAACTGCTTTTATATTGCCATTTTCATCATGTAAAATTTCAGAAAAGTCACTATAATCATATGGATTTTCTTCAAGTGTTCTCTGTATACTTTTGCCTATAAGCGTTGATGTAAAAGCTCGGCATTCATCTTCGCAAATTGTTTTCAGTGTAGGTCTTATAAGGCGGTCGATCCATATAAGAATTATAACAGCAGCAGTTATAAAAGCTGTCAACATAAGAAGCATTTTGAAACTGCGTTGTCTTTCAATATATGCACTTCGTTTCAAGTCATATCTCCTTAATGTGAAAGGCGGCAAATGCCGCCTTCTTGTCTTTACGAATTGTCGTTATTATCGCTGTCATCATCAGGTCGGCTGCCGCAGCAGCAACCCTGACAATTGCCACATTCTCCGCCCTTGATCTGTTCACTACAGCCAGATATAGTTCCCGGTGAAAATTCTTCTGCCGGAAATCTTATCTTGTCAAACACTGCACATGGTGATTCCACGTCTGTATGACATTCCTTGGTAGGAATAGTATATTCATAGGTAGGAACCATTATAGTAACAGGACGATAAAGCTCTACTACTGAAAAAAGTCCTATTGTCATAACAACTGCTCTTTCATGCTCATGTTTTCCACATTCGCATGGATTTTGAGAATTGTTTACAATTTTTGTTTCAAGTGCAATAGGTTCAACGACCTGTACAGACGCTGTTGGAAGATTTATTGTTTCACAGCAGCAGTTCATATCAGTATTCGTACAAGAGGCTTCTTTGTCACTTGTAAATACTTTACTGCTGCTCTCTCCACCATAAAGAATAACATTTTTACTTGCATAGGCTGTACCTGTTATAAGCATAGGTGATGAGCAAGCTTTCTCATACGCCATAAGCTCAACTTTAAATGTGTAAGTTAAGTCGATTGAATAAAATCCTCTGTTAAATGGAACCTGCTCTACAGTTATACAAATATTTGCAACTTTGATGCAGCGACTTTTAACAAGGGTAACACTTGGCGGTAAACCACATTCATCAAGAGTTATTTGAACATTAGACAGACAATCTCTGTCACTACAGCTGTCAAATATACGGTTGACTTTTACAGGAACTGCTTCCGGACACTGATCCGGTGAATGACTAAGTTTACTCATAAAAACCTCCTGAATAATCCATATAGATGCATCTTCCATATATTTTATTCAGCAGTAATCTCAAGTGTGCATTAAATTAAGAATTTTTATCTACATTTTTAAAAGTTTTTAAGTTTCCTATCTTTGCACTACGTTCAACAAGAACTTCTTCAACTTCTGTCCAAGACAAACCATTTTCAACACAAAGCACCATTAGATGATACAACAGGTCATTTATTTCATTTTTAAGTTCATCATTATCATGATTCTTTGCAGCAATTATTGTTTCAGAACACTCTTCGCCGCACTTTTTTAAGATCTTATCAAGTCCCTTGTCAAAGAGATAACAGGTATAAGATTTCTGATCTTCAATATTAACTTCACCACTATCATATACACGTTTTCTATCAAGTACGACTTCGTACAAATCTTGCATTGGATTACTCATAATTTTTATTTTTCCTCTCCATAAATTTTATTAAAAAAGCAGCTATATGAACCAGTATGGCAAGCAACACCGGTCTGCTTTACATTTAAAAGCAATGTATCATCATCGCAGTCGCCATAAATTGATATAACCTTTTGTAAATGACCTGATGTAGCACCCTTGTTCCAAAGTTCTTGACGGGAGCGACTCCAGTACCATGTATATCCTGTTTCTAATGTTTTTTTAAGACTCTCTTTATTCATATATGCAAGCATGAGAACAGTTTTTGTATCAACGTCAAATGCTATTGCCGGAATAAGTTCGCCTTTTTTAAAAAATCTATCAAGGTTATTCATATCAATCGTTATCATAAATAAAACCTCACTTCATACGAATATCTATGCCTTTTTCATGGCAATGTTCCTTCACTTCACTTACTGTAAGCTCTCCAAAATGGAAAAGTGACGCTGCAAGGGCTGCTGTTGCACCCGTTTCTTCAAATACTTCCGAGAAGTCTTTGATTTTTCCTGCACCACCGCTTGCAATAACCGGAATGTTTACAGCATTACATACAGCTTTAAGCATTGGCAAGTCAAATCCCTCTTTAGTACCATCAGCATCTATAGAGTTAAGGCAAATTTCACCAGCTCCTAATTCTTCTATCTTCTTTACCCATTCAATAAGATCAAGCTTCATGTCAACTCGTCCACCGTTAATGTATACTGTCCATTTATTGTCGGCAATTTTCTTAGCATCGATACCAACGCAAATACACTGACTTCCAAATATATCAGCACCATCCCTAATAAGCTGAGGGTTTTTAACAGCCTGAGAGTTTACAGATACCTTATCAGCACCTGCTCTTAGTGTATCTCGTATATCATCTACTGTTTTTATTCCTCCACCTATCGTAAGCGGAACAAATACACGCTTTGCAGTTTCACGGACAACATCAAGCATAACGCCTCTTTTTTCATATGAAGCTGTAATATCATAAAAAACTATCTCATCAGCACCTTGTTGATTATAGACTTCTGCAAGCTCTACAGGATCACCAACATCACGTACACCTTCAAATTTTACACCCTTTACAACTTTACCGTCACGGACATCAAGACACGGAATTATTCTTTTTGCAAGCATAGATATGATCCTTTCTCTTAGTTTTCTTCAGAATATTCAATAGCTTCTGCAAGATTCAGTGTACCTTTATAAATAGATTTGCCGCAAATAGTTCCATAAAGCCCCATTTCCTTACAGGCAATAATATCATCCATAGTATGTACACCACCGCTTGCAATGATATTGCACTTATCTTTTGTATTGCAATAAAGTTCAGACAGCTGTTGTTTGTTTACACCTGACAATGTACCGTCTTTAGAAATATCGGTGAAAATAAAGTATCTTACTCCTACTTCTATCATTTTAAGTGCAAGGTCAATATAATTTACATTAGATGTTTCAAGCCATCCTTCAGTAGCAACCATGCCATTCATTGCATCTATTCCAACTACAATTTTTTCACTGCCGAATTTTTCTACAGCTTGACTTACAAGCTTAGGATTCTTCAATGCAACCGAGCCAAGTATGACTCTTGTAATTCCCATCTTTAAGTATTCATCAATAGTTTCAAGACTTCTTATGCCGCCGCCAAGTTCAACTTTTAGATTTGTTTTTTCGGCAACATCTGTATAAATCTTTGTATTTACAGGTCTTCCCTCTTTAGCACCATCAAGGTCAACCATATGTATCCATGATGAACCGGCTTTTTCGAAGCCTTTTGCAGTTTCAAGATAATTTGAAGCCACTTTTTCCACGGTAGAAAAATCGCCTTTAAAAAGACGTACACAATTTCCGTCTTTTATATCAATAGCTGGTAAAATAATCATTTGATAAGTCCTCCAAAATTCCTAAGAATTTTTAGTCCGGTATCACCGCTTTTTTCAGGATGGAATTGTGCGCCATAAACTGTATTTCCATCATACACCATAGCAGGTACACGTCCATCATATTCTACCCATGCAGCAAGATATTTTTCATCTGTAACAGCAGCATATGAATGAACAAAATAAACATATGAATCATCGCCTATATTATGGAGAATCGGGCAATCCGTACCGTACTCAAGTTTATTCCAACCCATATGAGGAATTATAAAACCGGGCTTTTCCATTTTTTCAACACTTCCGGGAACAAGTCCAAGACCATCACATTCTTCAAATTCATAGCTTTTATCAAAAAGCATCTGCATACCAAGACATATTCCCAAAAAAGGTTTCTTCTTAGCCTCGGTGCGAACTACTTCAGTAAGACCACTTTCAGCAAGCTTATTCATTGCAGCTGGAAATGCACCTACTCCAGGAAGTATAATTGCATCTGCATTTTCAATTTCTTTTTTATCTGCTGTCAAAATGCTGTCAAGTTCCAGATAATCAAGTGCATTTTTCACACTGAAAATATTACCGGCACCATAGTCAACGATTGCTATCATAATTATAATACTCCTTTTGTAGAAAGTGTTTTACCAGCTGATAATGGTGTTATTGCTGTTTTAAGAGCATGAGCCACCGCTTTGAATGCAGCTTCGCATTTATGATGATCATTATTGCCGTACATCATATTTATGTGAAGTGTTATGCCCGAATTAAATGCAAATGCACGGAAAAACTCTTCTGTAAGACAAGCATCATAGCTACCTATCATGGCATTTGTAAAATTGCCTTGAAACACCAAAAACGGACGATTGCTTATATCAAGGCTGCAAAAGGACAATGCTTCGTCCATTGGAATAAATGCACTGCCATAACGTGTGATTCCTGATTTGTCACCAAGAGCTTCACCCAATGCTTTTCCGAGAACAATTCCTGTATCTTCTACCGTATGATGACCATCTACATGAAGGTCGCCTTTTACATTTATTTCCATACTTATTCCACTATGTACAGAAAGTGCTGTAAGCATATGGTCAAAAAATCCTATACCAGTATCAATAATGGCTTTTCCCTGACCGTCAAGTTTGACTTTTACATCTATATCAGTTTCTCTTGTTGTACGTTTTATTTGTGCTTCTCTCATTTTGGGAACACATCCTTACATTGTAGTTATATCGTCAATCATGACCTTACCGTCTTTGTCAAGCAGTGGCGTAATATGAACTGAATCACCATTGCCAGTAATAATATAATTCACACCTGTTTCAGAATCTACAACAACTGATAGAAGACCGGCCATTCCTAAAAATTGTTCTTCTTTGACAATAAAACGTTCTTTTTTACTTTCTTTTTTATTTCCAAACATTATACTACACTCCTACTCAAAAATATTGAATTAGTTATCATTATATTCAGCGTCAAAATCCTGAAAATCGCTTGAGAACACCCAACCTTTAGAAGATAGATCATAATATGTATTTCCTGCAAGCTTTTCAAGATTCATTGTTTGCGGAGCTGATAAATAATATGTAAAACTATATACACATCCATCAATAAAAATCAAACCAGATTCTCCCCAATTGTCCGTATTCCACTGATAATTTTCAGAATTGATATTTGTACAATAACTGCCTTTTATATTCAAGGTATCAGCACCATTTAATCCATATGCATATACAAACAAACCGTCTTTTGGACGAAAACCTATATATGGAGAAAACTGTATATCACTATACATTATTTCTCCATCTTCCCATGTACCGGAAACAGAATTAGAATACATATTAGGTGAATCATATATACTCATGTCAATAGGAGAAAATTCAGAAGATGAATCACACTTTGCAGTGAAAATGACTGATTCCAAATCACTATGAAGAGAAGAGAACTCTTCATTAAGCTCAGTAATTGTAGGGTCATAGTCGCAGTCAGTAGGCAGAAATGCAATTACATATTCATCATTAGATATTCCAAGAAGAAATGATGATGGAATAATTGTAGACATATACTCAGCAGGATTACTTATAATTGTTAGAAGCTCTCCTGCATTTCTTTCTGCGATGTAGTCGCTGCATTTTTGGCTGTATACTATGCTGTCTTCTATAAAAACACGTCCCGCCCAACTTGCCGGAAATGTCATATTGCACATGGTATTTACAAATAACACATTAAAAGAACCATCTGGATTTTGTGAAACTATAGCTGAATTATCAGTTTGAATAGTAGATTCTGATTTTTCTGTTTTATTTTCTGTAACAGGTTCAGTAACAGTTTCTGTTTCAAGGGAAGTTTCATCAATATTTGTTGTTGATACATTAGAAGTTACATTTGTTGTAGTATTAATATCTACAGATGATTTTTCATTAGAATTGTATTCACTTTTACAGCCTGAAAATGAGGTTAGGCAAATAGCAAATATAAAAATATAAACAGCTATTTTTTTATTTTTCATTTTTCATCCTCCAATCTAACCGTAATAGCATTAGCGTGTGCTGTAAGTCCTTCACGATTTGCAATCATAACAATATCATCTTTTGCCTCACGAAGAGCATCTTTTGTATAATAGGTATAACTTGAACGCTTGATAAAGCTGTTTACGCCAAGCGGAGAGAAAAATCTTGCAGTACCGCTTGTTGGAAGAACGTGATTTGGACCGGCATAGTAATCTCCAAGAGGTTCGGAAGCATATGCACCAAGGAATACAGAGCCGGCATTGTCCAGTGAGCCAAGCAATTCCATAGGATTTTCCATAAGAACTTCAAGATGTTCTGGTGCGATCTGATTTGCAACAGCAGCAGCTTCCTCACGTGTATCGCAAAGTAAAATAGCACCATATGTATTCATTGACTTTTCAATAATTTCTTTACGTGATAAATATTCACACTGACGGTTTATCTCCGCTTCTGCTTTATCAGCAAGTTCTTCATTTGTAGTTACGAGAATTGATGACGCAAGAACATCATGCTCTGCTTGTGACATAAGATCAGCTGCCACAAACTTTGGATCAGCTGTTTCGTCAGCCATTACAAGAATTTCACTAGGACCTGCTATCATATCAATATCCACTGTTCCATAAAGAAGTTTTTTAGCTGTTGCAACATAGATATTTCCAGGACCAACTATCTTGTCAACCTTAGGAATTTCTTCTGTACCATAAGCAAGAGCGGCAATCGCTTGAGCACCACCTGAAAGAAATATGCGATCTACTCCACATATAGCCGCTGCTACAAGAATATCTGGATTTGGTGTACCGTCCTTACAAGGAGGTGTTACCATTATAATTTCCTTAACACCTGCAATTTTAGCCGGTACAGCATTCATAATAACACTTGACGGATAAGCAGCCGTACCACCCGGTACATATAAACCTACACGCTCAAGTCCTCTTACACGCTGACCTAAAATAACACCATTTGGGAGAGCATTTATAAATCCTTGTGACACCTGTCTTTGATGAAAATCACGGACGTTTTCCATTGAATTTAAAAGTGCATTTACAAATTTCTCATCAGCATTTGTGAGTGCATCATTTATAACATCTCTTGGAACTTCATAATATTTAGGCAAATTGCCATCAAATTTAAGTGTATAGTTTTTGACAGCCTTATCTCCGCCATTTTTTACATTTGCAATTATCTCACTTACAGCAGCTGTAACCTTTTCATTTGTTTCACCGCTGCGTTTGTCAAGCATTTCAAAAAAAGCTTGCTTTTCTTCAGCATTACTTGCATTTATTCTCTTAATTTTAATCATTATTTTTTAATGCCTCCTCAATTTTAGAAACAAGTTCTTCTATTTCTTTCTGTCTAAGCTTTAGACTTACTGTGTTTACAATAAGTCTTGCTGAAATAGGCACAACATCTTCAACTACTTCAAGTCCATTTTCACGAAGAGTAACACCGGTTTCTACAATATCCACAATGCCATCTGCTAATTCCAAAAGCGGTGCAAGCTCAACTGAACCTTCTATCTTTACTATATCAATGTCCATATTCTTATCTTCAAAGAATTTTCTGGCAACATTTGGATACTTTGTTGCAATTGTTTTTACACCAAATCCACTATAAAAATCAGTATCCTTTTTAGCAGCAAGGGCAAATTTGCATCTGCCAAATCCTAGATCACAAAGTTCAAAAAATTTACCTTCCATTTCTATAATAGTATCTTTGCCTACAACGCCAATATCACATACACCATGTTCAACGTATGTAATAACGTCAGCAGCCTTTGCAAGAACTACTTCCATATTTCCATCTGGTATTGGTAAAATAAGTCTGCGTCCCTTTTCTCTGACTGCTGTGCAGTCATATCCAAGTTTTTCAAAAAGTGCTACTGTATCTTTTTCAAGTCTTCCCTTTGTAAGGGCTATTCTAAGCGGCTTATTCATAATTAAACCTCCAGATTTTCATTATCAACAAAAATTATTTTGCCGATTTTCTTTTTACGTGCATATTCACGTGTCGATTCAATATTATCGCAAAGAGCAATTTCTACTGTCAAATTTTCTTCCGTTCTAAGCTTCTTTGCAATATCAAGTGCTTTCATTTCAAAACCTTCTTCTGCAAATATAATCACATCAGCAGGTTTTACTTCTCTTGGATTTTCCTTAACAGCAACTTTCGTAATTGCATCTATATTCACGCCAAATCCAATCGCAGGAATATCATATCCATAATCGGCAAGAAGTTTATTATATCTTCCGCCTGAAAGAACTTCTTCACCATATCCCTCAAGATAACCTTTTATAATAATGCCTGTGTAATAATCCGCATTATTTACCATTCCAAGGTCGATTGTAAGTTTACCATTACCGATAAGATTAGAAATTTCATTGTACATTTTCTTCAAATCGTCAAGCATTATATCTATTCTTTCATTTGAATAAAGTTCTGACGCCTTATCAAATACCTCTTCACCGCCGAACATTGCAGGTAAACGTTTTAATGCAGCTATTACAGGTGTATCACCCATACTGTCAAGCATATCATTAAGTGCAGGGTAATTCTTTGTTTCGATTAAATAGCGTATATTCTCACGTTCATCTTCAGTTGCATTAAGCTCACCCATAAGCTCCTTAAATATTCCAGCATCACCTATTTCCAAAGAGAAGCTTGTTTCTGTACAGCTTTCCAAAACTTCTATTGCAGTGCTTACCATCTCCAAATCTGCCATATGAGATGCAGAACCTATAAGTTCAATTCCAGCTTGTACTATCTCATTACTTCTGCCTTTAAGTGCAGATTCAAATCTATAAACGCTTTGATTATAGAAAAGTCTAATCGGCAGTGAAGCATCTTTAAGTCTTGTAGCAATAACTCTAGCTATAGGCATTGTGCTTTCAGGACGCATTACAAGAAGTCTGCCTTTGCTGTCTGTTAATTTATAAAGACGTTCCTGCGGATAATGACCTGATTCCGTTTGAAAAACATCGTAAAATTCAAGAGCTGGCGTTGTAAGCTCATAATAACCCTTACTTTTAAATATATCATAAAGCTTAGCTTCAGTTTCATGACGCACCAAACATTCTTCAAACAAAAAATCTTTTGTTCCTTCTGGTGTTATTAAATCATATTTTCTCATATCTTCCTCCAAATCACTTTATCATGCTAACATGGTACTATGATAACATATATTAAACAACTTGTCAAGTAACTATCCTAAAAAAGACTCATCTGACTCGATTTTGGCAAATCACCCAAGGCGTTCAACTTTTCAAGTGTTTCAATCAGTGCTTTTGATGCACCGCTTTTCTCTTGAAATTCTTCAATAGAAATAAAATCACGTTTTTGTGCTGCTTCATAAAGAGCGTTTGCAGCAGCTCCGCCAACACCTGACAATGCTCCAAATGGAACTCTGACTTTTCCATCTTCAACAATATATTTATTTGCATGTGATTTGTAAATGTCTACTGGCAAGAATTCATATCCTCTTGAATACATTTCATTTACTATCATAAGCAAATCAAGCAGATCTGTTTCCTTTTTAGTACGTTCATTTCCTTTTTCACGTAACATATCTATGGTGTTTCGTACAACTTCTTTACCTTGAATAACAATTTCATAATTAAAATCGTCACCACGTGTGCTAAAATATACAGCATAAAATTCAAGAGGCTTGTATAATTTAAACCAACCAAGCTTAATTGCAGCCGTAACATAAGCTGCTGCATGAGCTTTAGGAAACATATATTTTATTTTAAGACAGCTGTCAATATACCAATCAGGAACATCATGGTCTTTCAGCATTTGTATACGTTCCGGAGTAAACGTCTTTGGTGCTTTACCTTTACGAGTGTCTTCCATTATCTGGAAAGCCTGTTTAGGCTCAACACCTTTGTACAGCAAGTAGGTCATAATGCTGTCACGAGTACCAATAACATCTGAAATTGTACATATACCCTGATCTATAAGGTCTTTAGCATTTCCAAGCCATACATCCGTTCCGTGCGAAAGTCCTGATACTTGCAAAAAGTCGCTGAATTTAGTTGGATTTGAATCAAGAAGCATTTGAATAGTGAAACCTGTTCCCATTTCAGGAATGCCAAGACTTCCTGTCTTACAATAAATTTCTTCACTCGTAACACCAAGTTCATCAGCGTGTGTACACATTCTTATTACTCGTGGATCAGTAGTAGGAATTTTTCTAATATCAAGTCCAGTCATATCTTCAAGATGCTTATACATAGTAGGTACAACGTGACCTAATTCATCGAGTTTTAAGATAGTGTCATGCAGGGAATGGAAATCAAAATGAGTTGTTATTACATCAGAATCCGCCATATCAGCAGGATGCTGAACCGGTGTAAAGTCATATACATCATAATCATTAGGTACAACAACCATTCCTCCGGGATGCTGACCAGTTGTACGTTTAATTCCTGTACAACCTATCGATAAACGATTTATTTCAGTAGGACTGCAAATCCTTCCACGCTCTTCAAGATATTTTTTTACATATCCATATGCAGTTTTATCTGCCACCGCAGCAATAGTTCCGGCTTTAAACACATTGTCTCTTCCAAAAAGTTCTTCTGTATATCTATGTGCAAAACTTTGATATTCACTTGAAAAATTAAGGTCAATATCAGGTGCCTTATCGCCATCAAAACCAAGAAATGTTTCAAATGGAATGTCATGACCGTCACGCATCATATCTTCACCACAAATAGGGCAGTTTTTAGCCGGTAAATCAAATCCACTTCCATATGAACCATCTGTTATAAACTCACTATGTTTGCAATTTGGACAGACGTAATGTGGTGCAAGTGGATTTACTTCTGAAATACCTGCCATTGATGCTACAAAAGAAGAACCTACAGAACCTCTTGAACCTACTTGATAGCCATGATCCACACTGTCCCACACAAGCTTTTGAGCAATAATATAAAGCACCGCAAAACCATGTTTTATAATAGATGAAAGTTCTCTATCAAGACGTTTCTCTACAATTTCAGGCAAAGGATCACCATATATCTCATGAGCCTTATCATGAGTAATTTTTATAAGATCTTCCTCTGCACCTTCAATGTTTGGTGTAAATGTTCCTTTTGGTATTGGACGAACCTTTTCTATCATATCAGCTATATTATTAGTATTCTCAACAACTATCTCATATGCTTTTTCCTTGCCCAAATATGCAAATTCCTCAAGCATTTCATCAGTGGTACGAAGATACAGCGGAGGCTGTTTGTCGGCATCGCCATATCCTTGACCGGCTTGCAAAATCTCTCTATAAATCGCATCTTCCGGATCCATAAAATGTACATCACAGGTAGCACATACAGGAATTCCAAGTTCATCACCCAGTTTTACTATGGTACGATTATAATCACGAAGTTCTTCCATATTTGCAGCCATACCATTTCTTATCATAAAGCCATTGTTAGCTGCCGGTTGAATTTCGAGATAATCATAAAACTTTGCAAGCTCTACGATTTCGTTGTGCGATTTATTTTCTACTATAGCTTGAAACAATTCTCCGGCTTCACAAGCACTGCCAAAGATCAGTCCTTCTCTATGTTCCATAAGAACAGATTTGGGAATAAGCGGTCTTTTGTAGAAACATTTTATATGACCATATGATATGAGCTTATATAAGTTTTTAAGTCCTGCTTGATTACGAACTAAAATAATTTGATGGTAAGATTTAAGTTTTTTTACATCTATATCAGATGTTTTGGTATTTAATTGATAAAGCTTTTCAATCTTTTTTTCTTGAATGAGTTGATTTACAAGCTTTATATAAATTTTTGCAAGAATAA
>CALESG010000122.1 GCA_937907215.1 uncultured Ruminococcus sp. | reverse complement strand
ACACTAGCACCTCAAGCTAGCCTGTCTGCCTATTCCAGCACACTCGCATTCAACTTAATTATTATAACATATAATTTTGATTTTGTCAAGCATTTTTTTGAAAAAAATCAAAAAAACAAAGTTTTAATATAAAATCCGCAGTTTAATGCATTTTGAAGAAAAACTGCGGATCTATATTATTATAATATTTTTACTTATTCAGATTATATCCCAAATCAAATGCCTTGATATTAAGCTCTACGAATTTTGGCGGTACTGTATTTTTTATTGTATCGATCCAATGTTCATATGGAATATCTGTAGATGTAGCCATAACGCCGATCAGTACTACGTTTACAGCTTTAAGGCTGCCGGCTTCTTCAGCAAGTTCAGCTGCATTTACAGTTGTAACATTGTCGCACAAATCGTTAAGTTTATCACAAATATTCTCAGGATATTTAGCAGCACCAGTAATTACTGGCATAGGGTTTATTTGCTGTGTATTTACAATCATTCTGCCGCCTTTTTTGATATATGAAACAGCACGATATGCTTCCAGTTCTTCAAATGCAAGTATAATATCGGCACAGCCCTTGTCAACGATGGGGGATTGAACCTTTTCACCATATTTTACATATGTAACAACGCTGCCGCCACGCTGACTCATTCCATGTACTTCAGATACCTTTACATCAAAACCAGCACCTATTAAAGCTTTGCCTAATATACGGCTTGCAAGAAGTGTTCCCTGACCGCCTACGCCTACTATCATAATGTTCTTAGTCATTTTTTCAATCCTCCTTCTTTATACAGCCAAATGGACATACGCCTGTACAAAGTCCGCATCCGTTACACTGTGATTCATCTATATATGGTTTGCCGTCCTTTATAGAAATTGCTGGACAGCCAAGCTTCATACAGAGCTTGCAGTTTTTACAGTCATCGTTTATTTTGCAGTGACCTGTATATTTTACTGTTTTAAGAAGTGCACACGGTCTTTGTGCTATAATTACAGAAGGCTCAGATTTAGCAGTTTCTTCCTTTACAACTCTTTCAAATTCTTTTAGTTCAAATGGATCAGCTACAACAACGTTTTCCACACCTACAGCCTTACAGAGAGTAATTAAATTTACCTGCTTTGTTTCTTCACCACGAATTGTATAACCTGTTGTAGGGTTGTCCTGGTGACCTGTCATACCGGTTATGGAGTTGTCAAGAATTATTACAGTGTTTATACCTTTATTATATACTATATCAATAAGACCTGTTATTCCGGAATGAATGAATGTTGAATCGCCAATAACAGATACTGTCTTTTTAGCGAATTCATCGCCTCTAGCCTTAGCCATGCCAAGTGCTGCACTAACAGATGCACCCATGCATATTGTTGTATCCATACTTGAAAGAGGAGCAACTGCACCGAGTGTATAGCAGCCGATATCACCGCATACATTCAAACCGAGCTTTTTCAGTACATAAAATGTTCCACGGTGTGGACAGCCGACACACATTACAGGAGGACGAACAGGAATCTGTTCTGTAAGCTCTGTTATTTCGCCATCTTCTCCAAAAACAGCCTTTGCGATCATACGTGGAGTATACTCGCCAAGAAGTGTGAATGCTTCCTTGCCTATAACTTCAATGCCCAGTGACTTACAGTGATTTTCAATTACAGGATCAAGTTCTTCAATAACATAAATTTTATCGTGTTTTGCTGCAAAATCCTGAATAAGTTTCTTAGGCATAGGATAAACCATACCAAGCTTTAAATAGTCAGCCTTGTCACCAAGAGCTTCTTTTGCATAGAGATAAGCAATTCCGGCTGAAATAATGCCTATTTTGCTGCCGTTTTCTTCTGTTTTATTTATAGGAGCGATTTCCGCATATTCTTCCATTTTTTTAAGACGCTCTTCAACAACAACATGACGCTTTATCGCATTTGCCGGCATCATAACGTATTTTGCAGGATCTTTGTTATAATCTTTAAGTTCATCGCCGCTGCGTTCTTCCAGTTCAACAATGCTTTGAGAATGAGAAACTCTTGTTGAAAGTCTTAAAAACATTGGGCAGTCATATTCTTCGCTGAGAGTATATGCGAGCTTTGTCATTTCCTTGCATTCAGCAGAATCTGATGGTTCAAGCATAGGGATTTTGGATGCTTCTGCATAGTGACGTGAGTCCTGCTCATTTTGAGATGAATGCATTCCCTGATCGTCTGCAACACAGAACACAAGACCACCGTTTACACCGGTATAGCTTGCAGTAAATACTGGATCAGCCATAACATTAAGACCAACGTGCTTCATACAGGACATTGCTCTCGCTCCGCCTATGGATGCACCAATAGCAACTTCAGCAGCTACCTTTTCATTAGGAGCCCACTCTGCGTAAATTTCGTTATATTTCACTATATTTTCTGTAATTTCAGTGCTTGGTGTACCCGGATATGAAGATACAACTCTTACACCGGCTTCATATGCACCTCTGGCAACAGCCGCGTTGCCAAGCATCAATTCTTTCATGTTTCTTATATTTCCTTTCATTATTTAACTCCGGTTTCCTGAGCCACAAGCTTGTCTACACTGTACATTTTTCTAAGCTTTGGCTTTTCTATCTTGCCGGTAGGATTTCGTGGAATATCTGCAAAAATAATCTTTCTTGGACGCTTATAGCGTGGAAGTGCAGTGCAGAATTCGTCTATTTCAGCTTCTGTTGCTGTCATGCCGTCTTTAAGTTCTATTATAGCAGCTGTTACTTCACCAAGACGTGTATCTGGAATGCCGATAACAGCAACGTCTTTGATCGCATTATTTGCACGCAGGAAGTCTTCTATCTGTACCGGATAAATGTTTTCACCGCCAGAAATAATAACATCTTTCTTTCGGTCAACAAGATAAATAAATCCGTCTTCATCTTCCTGAGCCATATCGCCTGTGAAAAGCCAGCTGTCCTCCAGAACTTCGGCAGTAGCCTTTTCATCGTGATAATAGCACTTCATAACTCCCGGACCTTTTACTGCAAGTTCTCCGACTTCACCCGGGTTTACTGTGCTGTGATCAGGATTTACGATTTTAACTTCCCAGCCATAACCGGCTTTTCCTATTGCACCAACTTTATGTATATTTCCTATTCCAAGGTGAACACATCCTGGACCTATCGATTCGCTTAAGCCATAATTTGTGTCATATTCATGAGCAGGAAATACTTTGAGCCAGCGTTCGATAAGACTTGGCGGTACAGGCTGAGCACCAATGTGCATAAGACGCCATTGATCAAGGTGATAATCTTCAAGCTTAATATCGCCTCTGTCGATCGCATCAAGAATATCTTGAGCCCACGGAACAAGCAGCCATACAATACTGCAAGCTTCTTCGGATATAACTTTAATTATCCATTCAGGCTTTACACCTTTAAGAAGAACAGCTTTTCCGCCTGAAATCAGCGAACCGAACCAATGCATTTTTGCACCTGTATGGTAAAGCGGCGGAATGCACAAAAAGACATCATCTTTTGTCTGCTTGTGATGATTCTGTTCTACTTTAGCTGCGTGCATCAGACTTCTGTGAGCGTGGAGAATAGCTTTTGGAAAGCCTGTTGTACCGGATGAGAAATAAATAACAGCGTCGTCATCATCAGTGATTTTGATTTCAGGATTTTTTGATGAAGCATAAACCACAAGATTATTATAACTTTCAGCAAATGTAGGACAGTCTTTTCCGACATACAAAAGATTTTTAACATTAGGAATGCGACCGCATATTTCTTCGATTCTTCCGGTAAATTCAGGACCAAATACAAGAATGCTTGAATCTGAAAGTTCAAGGCAATACTTTATTTCATCAGCTGTATAACGGTAGTTTAGCGGTACTGCAATAGCACCTGCTTTGAGTACGCCGAAATATACAGGCAGCCATTCCAAACAGTTCATTAGCAGAATTGCGACCTTATCGCCACGTTTTACGCCACGTGACAAAAGAAAATTTGCAAAGCGGTTTGCCTGACAATTAAAATCTTCCCATGTAATTGAACGGCGGAAATCATTTCCCGAGCCTGCTTCGATCAGAGAATATTCTTTCCAGGTAAATCTGCTTTTTGTATCCGGCGGATTGATTTCAACAAGACTTACATCATCACTGTAAAGTTTTGCGTTTTTTTCGAGAATATCAGTAATTGGCATAGTAACAGTATTTCCCTTCTATACTTATCGGCAGCAACAGCAAAAAAATCTTTATTTTCTGCATAACTGTCTTTTTAATATGGCTTAATAAAACATAAATTAAGCAGTAATCTTTATAATTATATCATACATTAAGAAAATTTGCAATAACATTTTTAGATTTATAACGTTTTTTTATTTTGTAAAAGTTTACAAATATTATCAAGAAAAATTGTACAGTATTTTTTGTACGTTTTTTTTTATTTTATTGACTTTTTACATCAGGTGCGTTATAATTAAAGTGGTAATATGCGACGTCCCGTATGTTATACTTACAAAAAAAGAATTGGAGGATTTTTAATGCAAATTAAACACACATTTGCCAAAAAAGCTACAGCATTCGGAATGTCATGCGTGATTGCTGTATCAGCTTTTGGCACCTCTTCTCTTTGCTTTGGTTCTGCATCTGCTGCTGGGCTTTCAGCAGATCAAATCGTTAAAGAGATGAAAATTGGCTGGAATATCGGTAACTCTCTGGATAGTACACCTTCTACATCCGATGTTTCCAAGCATGAAACTGCATGGGGTAACCCTGTAGTAACTCAGGAGCTTATCGATGCTGTAAAGGCAAAGGGCTTCAACACAGTTCGTATACCAACAACATGGTATCCACATGTATCAAAAGATGGTTCATACACCATTGATCCCGCATGGTTTGCTCGTGTAAAGGAAGTTGTAGATTATGCATACAAACAGGATATGTATGTTATTCTCAATCTTCACCATGAAGAATGGATAAACCGTGCTGACCTTGGTACAGCTTATGGTGAGATGTCACCTCAGCTGAAAGCTATGTGGAAGCAGATCGCTGAATATTTCAAGGATTATGACCAGCACTTGATTTTTGAGGGTATGAATGAACCTCGTGCTGTTGGTACTGATTATGAATGGGCATGGGGAGTTCCGGACGAATGTTATGATGTTATAAACAAGCTTAATGCTGACTTTGTAAACACTGTTCGTTCTGTAGATTCTCCTTATCAGGATAGTCGTCTGCTCATGATACCAACATATGCAGCTTCACAGGAACTGCACAATCTGGTAAAACTTGACTTCCCTGCTGGTGATGATTATATCGCAGCATCTGTTCATGCTTATTCTCCTTATGATTTTGCAATGGACGCAAAGGGTACTCACGATGAATTTACTGCATCACACGAAGCATATCTTGACACTATGTTCAAGAACATTCAGGCAACATTTACAGATAAGAATATCCCTGTTGTAATTGGTGAGATGGGTACTTCTGAATTTGACGGCAGTGCTGCAAGAACTGCTGCAAGAGAAGAGTGGGCTAACTACTATCTCACATGGACATCAAAGCTTGGTATTCCATGCGTGCTTTGGGATAACAATGCTGTAGGCAACAGCGATAAGAGTGAGATTCACGCATATCTTAACAGATCTACATATGAATGGTACGAAAATGGCAGCAAAGTAGTTGACGCTATGGTATCTGCTGTTGAAAAGAATTCTTCTGCATGGGGTTCTGAGGCACATAAGCCTGTTTATAATCATGCAGACATCAGCACTGGTACAGTTCTCTGGGAAGGTGATGTTACATCTTCTGGAAGCACAGCAATTACACCACTTGATCTTTCCAAGGTTTCAAATGGCGATATAGCTGTTCAGTTCTCCGGTTCATCTCCTAAGCTTGCATTTATGGATGCAGAATGGGGTGGCTGGACAGAGGTATCACCTTATGACGTAGACGAATCTAAAGGAATTGCATATTTCAATTTTGATGAAATTAAGAAGGCATGGGGTGGGGACGTTTCCACTATTGCTTCTGCAAAACTTTTATCAAGCGGTTCAAGCAGTTCTGCTACTCTGATGGTTTCTCTCGGTGAACCTACTATCAGCACTGGAACAAAACCTACTGGTACTACTGTAACTACAACAAGTTCAAAGCCTACTACAACTACTGTAACTACAGCCGGCGGAATTGTTGACGGCAAGGAATACACAGTAGAGATAGGTGAGAAGTACACTTATTCTGATTTCGGTGAAGATAAGATGATCGGTTGGAAATGGTCAGAATTCGGTATTGGAGCAGATGAAACAATTAAGCGTGTAGAATTCAATATTTCATCTATTGGTTCTAAGATTGGTACATGGCAGGGTGCATTTGGTAGTTCTACTTCTGTTGCACCTGACTACTGGACAATGACTGGTGATGCTGAAGAAACCTTCACAGGCAAGAAGGGTACAATTGTATGGGACGTTGACTCTGACACTGCTGCTATAATCCAGACAGAAGAAGGCGGCGAAGTTAAGCTTGGTATCTGGTGGATCGATTGTGATACATTTAAGGTTGATTCTATAAAGGTTATTACTGATGGTGATGGCGGCATTGTAACAAAGCCGACTGGAACTACAGCAACAACAACATCAAACACTACTGCTAAAACAACAACATCAAGTTCAAGTGCTACAACTACAACAACAAAAATATCTATTCCATCTGATAAGTATGCTTGGGTAGCAGGCGAATATTGGGTAAAGCCTGGCGATACAGACTTTGGTATTATCCCAAGAGTATACAATGACCCAGGTGATTTGA
>CALESG010000121.1 GCA_937907215.1 uncultured Ruminococcus sp. | reverse complement strand
ATGGAAACGGTGAACACTTAAAAAATTTACAAATACAGCTTGATAATGAAAATAAATTCAGCAATGTTGCAGATCTGTTCCAGCATCTTGGCAGCACTACCAGAATACGCATTTTTTGGCTTCTTTGTCACTGCGAAGAATGTGTGATAAATATTGCTGCTATGATGAATATGTCAAGTCCTGCTATAGCACATCATCTAAAGCCTCTGCGAGAAAGCGGACTTATTATAAGCCGTAGAGAAGGCAAAGAGGTCTATTATCGTGCCGCTGATACACCAGAGAGTAATCTTTTGCATATAATGATAGAACAAGTTATGGAAATAACCTGTCCGGATTAAAAATATATAAACATATAAAGGAGATATTATTATGAGCATGATAACAAAAAAATATAACGAAACAGAAATGCTTAATATACTTAGCAAGTTTTTAATTGAACCAGATGAATGCATAGAAGCACCTATCTACTGTATGTTTAAAGGTACAGGTTTTTTTAGATCAGGAGATTTTTCAGCCGGCTATGCGGCAATTACAAATAAAAATCGATTTATTGGCTATCAAATAGGCATAATAAATGAAGCTCCTATTTTAATAAGCATGGATTATCTTAAAAAAATTAAAATATCCAATGCTTTATTTGGTCAGAAATCAGTATGCATGGAATTTAAGGCAGATCAAACATACAAAATCAAATTCCAGTTCAGTCCAAAAGTTATAGGCGTAAAATTACCCAATCAGGAACGAAATGTGGAAGCCATGCTTGAGATACTACGTGAAAAACAGAATATGTTGAATCTTGAAATGTGAAAGGAAGAAACTATAATGAATGATAATGAAAAATTTAAAGAAGCATATAAATATGCCGAGGAAAAGCATAAAGGACAATATCGCAAAGGCGGTGAGCCATACATAACACACCCTGCTGCTGTTGCAGAGATATTAAAAGAAAAAGGTTTTGATATAAACTATCAAATAACAGCACTTTTCCACGATCTGCTGGAAGATACAGATGCCTCGGAAGAAGAGATAGAACGTATCGGCGGAAAAGATGTTCTTGAATCTGTAAAACTGCTAACTAAATCAGATGGTTATATCATGTCTGAATATGTTTCCGGCATAAAAAGCAACCCGATAGCATTTGCTGTAAAAGGTGCAGACAGACTTCATAACTTGAGAAGTGCAGTTGTTACAGATACTAATTTTAAGATAAGATATATACGTGAAAGCATAGATTGGTATCTAGATTTTTGTCCGGAAATCAAAGAAGAAGTAGACAAGCTTGCAAATACTATTTAAATCTATCAAAAAGAGAGCTGCCGCATAAGCGACAGCTCCCTCACAATTTTTATCTGTTAAATTAAATTCACTTATTCAGCGTCAGCAGCCTCATCATCAGCTTCATCTGCATCATCTTCAAGAAGCGCTCTCATTGAGATGCTGATTCTCTTATTTTCAATATCAACGTCAATGATCTTAACATCAACAGTATCGCCAATAGAAACAATATCCTTAACATTGTCAACACGCTTGTTAGCCAGCTGAGAAATGTGGATAAGGCCATCAACACCATCAATGATCTGAGCAAATGCACCGAAAGGTGTGATAGAAACGATCTTTGCAGAAATAACATCTCCAACATTGTAGTTAGCCTTGAACTGCTCCCATGGATTGTCCTCTGTCTTCTTGTAGCCCAGAGAAATTCTATTGTTCTCTTTATCAAGTTCCTTGATGTAAACTTCGATAAAGTCGCCAACCTTAACAACTTCAGATGGATGCTTAATACGCTTCCAAGACAGTTCAGAAATATGAACCATACCGTCAATTCCGCCAAGGTCTACAAATGCACCATAGCTTGTGAGTGACTTAACTTCACCCTTGAATGTGTCGCCTACATTAGCTGCTTCCCAGAACTTTTCCTTAGCAGCTTCTCTTTCAGCTCTCATAACAGCCTTGATAGAACCTACAGCACGTCTTCTATGTTCATTTACTTCAAGAATAACAAACTTAGCCTTTGTCTTAAGCAGAACATTCAGATCAGCATTTCTTGGCAGACCGCTCTGTGATGCAGGAATAAATACTCTAACGCCTGCAAAGCTTGCAATAACGCCGCCCTTAACAACACTCTGTACAGTACCTTCAAGTACAGTTTCTTCTTCCTTAGCCTTGATGATCTCATCAAAGCCCTTCTGTTCATCGACCTTCTTCTTGGAAAGCATAACTATACCTTCCTGGTCATTGATCTTTGTTACAATCAGGTCAACCTCATCGCCGACTTTAACGATGTCAGCTGGTGTCAAAGATGGATCATCTGTTAACTCGTTCAGCGGTACATAGCCTGTGTGCTTTGTGCCTACTTCAACGATAGCCTCGTTATTGTTGAGTGCTACAACAGTACCCTTAACTTTTTCTCCTGTATGTATTTTCTTGAAGGACTGATCAAGCAGTTCCTCAAAGTTCATGTTGTCCTCAGTTATGATTTCAGTCATAGTGGTTTTTACCTCCTCAATAATATGTGCCGGAGTGGACGCACCGGCAGTAATGCCTATACGCTTGGCATCACGCAGGTTGAGAGTATAAAGCTCATCCGAGGTTTCGATATGATAGGAACGGCAGTTCTTTCTGCACACATCAAACAGCTTCACTGTATTGGAGCTGTGCTTACCGCCAGCGATAATCATCAAATCAGAATTCCTTGAAAGTTCGTCTGCATCTGACTGTCGCACCTGCGTTGCATGACAGATTGTGTCATAAACCATTATATTCGGATCATCTTTTGGTAGAGCATCAATACACTTTTCCCATACTAATATATTATACGTTGTTTGGGCAACAATTGCAAGCCTTTTGCCCAATATTTCATATTTTGTTCTCATAAAATTTATAAGAGATTCATCGTTTTCAAAGACACTGCAATTACCACTGCAATGTCCAACAATCGCAGCAACTTCAGGATGATTTGAATCTCCTGCTATCAAAACATAATCTCCCATAGCAGTATGCCTTGCAACAATTTTATGAATTTTCGCAACAAATGGACAAGTTGCATCAACATATGGATTGCCTTTAGCTTCCAGTTCTTCATAAACACTTTTGCTAACACCATGAGAACGTATTACGGCACATTCATTGGGACGCAGTTCAGAAACTTCATTTATTATCCTTGCACCACGCTTAAGCATATCATCAACTACATTGTTATTGTGAATAATTGGTCCAAGAGTTGCCACAGCTGGATATTTATCTATTGCCTCATATGTCATTTTTACTGCACGATCCACACCAAAACAAAATCCGGCAGACTTTGCAACAGTTATCTCAAACATAACTCAACTCTCCTTGGACTGATTTTTTCTTTCATCACGAGCCTTCTCACGTGATGTCTTATGTTTTGGTTCATCATGAGTGATTTCAAACGGCGGATTTTCTTCAACCATCTTTTTAATAGAATCCATAATATCATTTTTCATTTTTTTCATTTCAATAGGGCTTGAATCAGCTGTTAAGCCATATTCTTGCGGATAAAGCGGTTTACCTATACGAACGCAGATCTTGCTGCGAAAATGCAAATTATTAGAATTAAAAATAATTCCCATAGGCACTACCGGAACACCGCTTTTGGCAGAAAGAACACAAACTCCTGATTTTCCTTTGCCGACCTTGCCGTCTGTATGACGTGTACCTTCTGGAAAAATAGTCATATTAAATCCAGAATCAAGCTTTTCAGAAGCTTTTGACATAAGATTATAATCAGGATCTTTTGACCATGTAGCA
>CALESG010000120.1 GCA_937907215.1 uncultured Ruminococcus sp. | reverse complement strand
TAGTGAAGAAACATTGGGTTTTTTTATAACAGAAAAGGATATTCAAAAAATTTCATCCTGGGGTGCAGACCACGTCCGAATTCCGTTTGACTATAATGTTTTTGAAACAACTGACGGTACTTTTTTAGAAAGCGGTTTTCAAAGATTAGAAAACGCAGTGCAGTTGTGCTTAAAATATAATTTGAATGTAGTTCTTGATCTTCATAAGACAATAGGATTTTCATTTGATAGTTATGGTGAAAGTGAAAGCGGATTTTTTGAGTCAGCTGCTTATCAAGAACTTTTCTATAGTCTTTGGGAAAAATTAGCACAGCAGTTTGGACGCTATCATAAAAACGTAGCTTTTGAATTGCTGAACGAGGTAACAGAACAAAGATATATATCCACTTGGAATCGAATTGCAAATAGTTGTATTCAAAGAATTCGTAAATTTGCTCCCGAAACACTAATACTTGTAGGCAGCTATGAAAACAACAGTGCTAAAACAGTATGCGAGTTAGATTCGCCTTATGACAGCAATGTAATATATAATATGCATTGTTATGAGCCATTAAAATTCACTCATCAAGGAGCTTATTGGACAGATAAAATCAACAAAGACGAACGTATTTCATTTGAAGAACTTGGCTGTGTGCCGGAATATTTTGAAGATCTTTTCTCATCAGCAATTGAAAAAGCAAAAAAAGAGAACACATTTTTATATTGCGGAGAATATGGTGTGATCGATGTTGTTGCACCTCAGGATTCTCTCAAGTGGCTTGCGTGCATAAATTCTATTTTTGAGAAATATCACATTGGACGATGCCTTTGGACATATAAAGGTTTGGATTTTGGCATCACAAATTCTAATTTAGACAGCGTTCGAAATGAAATGATAAAGTATATTTAAGTTATTGTTTGTGTTTAAATTTAAAAAGTGGAGTGAAATTTATGAAAGAAAATACAGAAAAATCAATTGCAGAATATCTTTTTTCACAGCGTGAGAAAGTTTTTGAACACGCTTCTTTTGACCGTGAAATTGCTTTTTATGAAAGCATTTGTTCTGGTAATATGGAACTTGTAAAGGTATTTATGCAGCCGATTTTTTGTGAAGGCTGGGGTATTCTTAGCAAAAATTCTCTCCGCAATTTAAAATATCATATGGTAGTTCTTGCAGCGTTGATTGCAAGATACTGTATCAAAGGCGGTATGACACCAGGTGAATCATATAGCTTAAGCGATTTTTATATTATGAAAATAGATGAATGTCAAACAGAAGAAGAACTAAAAGATATTCATCTTGAAATGGTAGAAGGATATACCACCAAAATGCGTCAGAATAAGCTGAAGCACGTTTATTCAAAGCAAATCGTTCGTGCGGTCGATTATTTAATGTGTCATCTTCATGAACGTGTTTTTTTGGAAGATGTTGCAACGTATTTGAAAATCAGTTCTGCATACCTTTCAAGATTGTTTAAGAAAGAAACTGGTGTTTCTTTTGGAGAATACGCAAATGCATTGAAAATCGAAGAAGCATCTACTTTGCTTTTATATACAGAATACAGTGATACAGAAATCAGTAATCTTCTTGGATTCAGTTCACAAAGTCATTTTATAAAAGTGTTTCGTAAGTATACTGGAAAAACGCCGAAACAATATAAAAAGCAATATAATATTCCTAATTTTTTGACTGCTGAGTAAAGCGGTCTTTTTTCTAAATTTTATTGAAAACTTAAAAATAGGGGTTGTTATACAATTATAAATTTTATTAAATGATTTATGTTATCTGTATTACTCTTGTTGCAATTTTTTCGATAAAAGCAGTATCGTGTTCTACAAAAATCAAAGTTGGCTTATATGTCAACAGCACGTCTTCTATTTGTATTCTTGTTATTACATCAATATAATTCAATGGTTCATCCCAAATGTAAAGATGTGCTTGTTCACTTAAACTCGCCGCAAGCAATACTTTCTTTTTTTGGCCTTCACTGTATTGTTGTATTTGTTTATTAAATTGTTCTCTATCGAATCCCATTTTTCTTAGAATTGTCATAAAAAGTGTTTCATCTATTTTACGCTCCTTTGCGTATGCATATAATGTACCAGACATTTCTAATGTGTTTTGAGAAACAAAAGAAATTTTCAGATTGCTTGCACATGATAGATCTCCCGTATATTGTATATTTTTATCATTTATAAGCCTAAGAAGAGAAGATTTACCACAGCCGTTTTTTCCACAAACAGCAATACGTTCTCCTTGCATTACGTCTAAACTAAAGTTTTTAAACACTTCATTTTCACCATAAAAAATAGAGATGTTTGAAAGAGAAACTAATTTTTGTGCAAAGTGAGAAATTGGGTGCATCATTAAATTTTCACTCATTTCTACATCTTTCATCAATGCGTTTTTTTCTTCTATCATGGATTGCTGGCGAGATTCTAAATTTTTAGAACGTTTCATCATTTTTGCTGATTTATGTCCGATATATCCCTTATCGACCTTTAGTCCTGAATTTTTTGTTCCGTTTTTTGATTTTTCCACACGATCTGACCATTCACTTGTACGCTTTGCAGATGCAGATAACCGCTTTATTTCTTTTTTTAGCTTTTCATTTTGCATTTTCTCATGATAATCACGTTTTTCTTTGTTGTAATACCAGGAAGAAAAGTTTCCCTTTTGCACATCAATGGTTGTCTGATTTATAGAAAGCACATGATCAATGCATTCATCCAATAAAACACGATCATGAGAAACAAGAATAAATCCTTTTTTTCGTTTGAGATATGCCATTACGGCATTACGAGCGTTAATATCAAGGTGATTAGTGGGTTCATCAATCAAAAGAAACGCATTTGTAGTTAAGAATAAAGCAGCAAGCAATGTTTTTGTTTGCTCTCCATTTGACAATGTACAAAAAGGACGGTATAAAACATCTGCTTCTATATCAAGCTGCTCCAATTCACAAATGATTTCCCAATCCATACTGTCGGGGCAAATCGTTTTAAGAATTTCTATGGTATCCTTATTTTTATCTTCTACATGATATGGAAAATATTCAAAATTCACACTGGAATGGATGTGTCCTTCATATTTATATTTTCCAAGCAGCAAGTTTAAAAAAGTTGTTTTTCCTCTTCCATTTCTTCCGATAAATCCAAGTTTCCAGTTTGTATCAATTTGAAAATGTAAATTTTCAAAAACCATATCAAAACTGTTGTCATATCCAAATGATACATTTTCTACACAAATCATTGACATAAATTATCGCCTCCTTAGATCTTGTCTGCAAAAAAATGCACTTCCGCTAAAGCAGAAATGCATTGAAATAAAAAATTATAGTATTATAATTATAATTATAATTTTTTTATATATCACAGGCAAATTTCATGCTTTTGTTAAAAAAATAATATTGTAGTATCAGATTTAACATGAGATTCACCTCTTTCTAAAATTTAGTTTTTATGATAACAAATATATTCTTTATTGTCAAGTAGTTTTTCAAAAATTTATAAAAACATCATATAATATGATGTTTTTGTATAAAATAATATGTTATTATTAAACAAATGAATTATTGAATATTATAAATATCATATATGTGTATAATAAAATATGAAATGTAGATATTCAATATCTATTATGCATTTATGCATAAAAATATATTTATATAAAAAGAAGGGATTTAAGTATGCGTTATCATATATGGAAAAAAAGTCTTGCTGCGTTAATATCTTGTATGATGTTATCAGTTGGCACAACAACTATACCAATTACAGGAAGTGCGGCATCTAATATCATTACCAATTCTACTTTTAGCAGCGGCATATCCGGATGGAATACATACAAGGAAAGTATGGGTGCTTGTTCACTTGGTGCAGAAGATGGACAACTTGCATTAAAAATAAGCAATACAGGAAAAGTGAGTTATGGTGTACAGTTATATTATGATATTGTTCCGCTGTATCAAAACGGCGTATACCATTTGAAATATGATATTTCATCTACCGTTGATCGTACAGTAGAGGGAATGATTCAACAAAACGGCGGCACTTATCAATCTTATACATACAAAAAATTGTATCTTACATCAGAGCCGCAGACAATAGATTACACCTTTACTATGCAGGCGGAAACCGATATTATGGCAAAGCTGGTATTTAATTGTGGTTATCAAGGAGTATCTCTTGATGAACATACAATTTATTTGGATAATGTATCATTGGAACTGGTGGATGACAGTAAAGTCAATTATGAATCTATTATGCCTTATGAACCATCTATAGTTACAAATCAAATTGGCTATCAGCCTGAAAGTGAAAAAATTGCTGTATTCAGAGATGTTACAGATGAAACAACATTTTCTGTTGTCAATGCTGATACGAATGAAATTGTTCTGACAGGTGATCTTTATGGAGAAAAAAGCAACACAAGTTCAGATGAAACAGACTGGTTTGGAGATTTTTCTTCTATAACAGAACCTGGAACATACTATATTACATGTGGAGATTTGGATGATTCTTATTCATTTGAAATTGCCGATAATGTATATAATAATGTTTTAAATGACTCTGTAAAAATGTTGTATTTGCAGCGCTGCGGAACAGAAATAAAAGATAATGCCTTTGGACACACTGCTTGTCATAATACACTGGCACAGGTTTATGGTACTAATGACAAAATAGATGTAAGTGGTGGATGGCATGATGCAGGCGACTATGGTCGCTATGTTGTTCCCGGTGCAAAAGCAATTGCCGATTTGCTGTATGCATATGCTGCCAATCCAGAGCTTTATGGTGATGATTTAGGAATTCCTGAAAGCGGCAATGATATACCTGATATTCTGGACGAAGTGCGATATGAGCTTGAATGGATGCTTAAAATGCAAGATAAATCAGGCGGAGTGTATCATAAAGTAACTTGTGCAAACTTCCCTGGTTATGTTATGCCGGAATATGAAACAGCACCGCTTATTGTAACACCAATTTCAACAACTGCTACTGCTGATTTTTGTGCTTCTATGGCAATGGCATATGAATTTTATTCTGAAGTTGATAAAACATTTGCAGAAAAATGTTTAGAAGCCGCTAAACAAGCATGGGCATTTTTGGAAGAAAATCCAAATATGATTTTTAAAAATCCAGAAGATATTACAACTGGTGATTACGGTGACAGTTCAGATAAAGATGAAAGATACTGGGCAGCTGCTCAGATGTATCGTGCTACGGGAGAAGAAGTTTATCTTACTGCATTAAAAAACATGACAGTTAGAACAGGCATGGACTGGACAACAGTAGGGGACTATGGCAATATTGCAATTGTCACAATGGAAGGAATTGATGAAACATACGATGTGTATACAAAAGCAAAAAACGCCATCGTTTCCGAAGCACGTAAATTTGCGTCAACAACCAATAACAACGCATATGGTGTAGCAATCTCTTCTTTTAACTGGGGTAGTAATATGACTGTTGCAAATGCAGGTGTTATCCTTGGATTGGCATATCAGTTAACAGGAGAAAATACTTATAAATTAAAAGATGATGCAGTTTCTTTTGAAACAGAAAAGAGAGCAAGAAAAGTATGGTGTGTTGTTATTAGCTATGCTGAAAGTTTGCGGATATACTTATTATGTTGATGCAACAACAGGAGAAATAATAGGTGGGGTGCATTCTGAT
>CALESG010000119.1 GCA_937907215.1 uncultured Ruminococcus sp. | reverse complement strand
CGGCAGAAGTAGACTTCTCCGATTCATGTACTGATAAATCATTAAGTGAAATAACATCCATCGGATAACCTTTCGACTTCACTTTAATCACACATTCTGTATGAAAAGCCACAATTGCTATCACATCCAGATTTACTGCTGCCGCCAAAACACAACCATGCTGATGATCTGTATGATTTCCGCCTATTTCAGTCCTTCCCGGTGCGGAAAATACGGCTATTTCTGCATTTTTATGCTGTGGAAATTGTTCTTGAAATTCATTCACAGCATTTTTATAACGATTTTTCTGAACTTCAATATTGGAATCTTCATAAAGTTTTTTCAACTGTGAATCGTAAATACCATGATCCAGTTCTTGCATAAAACTTTTTGCATACATAATTATCCCTCCTGCTTTTTCAAATGAATCTCAATAGGATAATAATCGCCTTGGCATTCAGGCAAGAGTATACCACCCTGCATAAGTGCCATGCCCGTATAAACTTCATTCTTACCAGCTACTTCATATTTACAATCTGAGCAAAGCCCTGAAAGCCTTATTCTCTGGCGTTTCATATTTGGAACAGTTCGGAAAATCATTCCATGTACAAGTGCTTCATCCATATTTTCAGAAACATATTCCCACAAAGCTATATTCTCCTCCATTGGATTACTCAAACGGTAGTATATTCCGCTATGAATCAATGATTCAAATTGATTGAACCTTTGAATCTGTACAGTAACAGCTTCCTTTTCCTCATCTGAAAGCATTCCCAAATCCAACTCATAGCCAAAGCTGCCTGCCATGGCGGTAACTGCTCTCGCTTCAATTGGCGTAATGCGTCCTGTCTGATGATTTGGAGTTACTGAAACATGAGAGCCAACCGCTGAAATCGGATAAATAAATGATGTGCCGTATTGTATTTTTGTACGCTCATAAGCATCTGTATCATCACTGCACCATATTTGCGGACAATAATACAGCATTCCGGCATCAAATCGTCCGCCGCCGCCGCTGCATCCTTCAAAAAGCACATTCGGATAATCCACAGTCAAACGTTCTAAAAGTGCATAAAGTCCCAGCATATAACGATGTGGAAGTTCACCTTGATGCTCGGCAGAAAGATTATTCGAATACCAATCACAAATACTGCGGTTCATATCCCATTTTACATAAGATATATCTGCACTTTTTAGAATACTGCTGATACAATTATATAAATATTCCTGCACATCACGCCTTGATAAGTCCAGAACAAGCTGATAACGTCCTCTTGTAGGTTTGCGATTCGGAATCTTTATCGCCCATTCGGGATGACTGCGGTAAAGCATACTATCCTCAGAAACCATCTCCGGTTCAAACCAAATGCCAAACTTCATACCCATTTTTTTAATTTTTTCTACAAGATTTTCCAGTCCATCAGATAATTTTTCTTCGTTGACAAACCAGTCACCAAGTCCGGAACAGTCATGATTTCGATTACCAAACCAACCATCATCAAGAACAAGCATATCTACACCTAGCTTTGCAGCTTCTTTGGCAATGTTCAAAATCTTCTCCGTATCAAAATCAAAATAGGTGGCTTCCCAATTATTGATCAAAACCGGACGCTGTGCCAGCTGATACTTTCCACGGCATATATGCTCACGAATTACTTTATGGAAATTATGGGACATTTTTGAAAAACCATTACTACTATAAGTCAGAATCACTTCCGGTGTTTCAAATGTTTCTCCCACAGACAGATGCCATTCAAATAAACTTGGATGAATACCCATAACTGCACGAACTTGACTTAACTGGTCGTATTCAATCTGCGTCTGAAAACTGCCGCTGTACACAAAGCAAGCTCCGATACATTCTCCGCTTTTCTCGGTACAGTCGGGGGAACATAAAATAAATGATGGATTCTGCTGATGGCTGGATGTGCCTCTTGTACTTGCACTTTCCTGAATGCCATAGATCAAAGGATTACGCTGCATCATTCGCTCCATTGTGTGTCTGCCATGAAAATGAACCCAGTCCCAATCTCCATAAGGCAAATCCAGACAAAGACTTGCTGCCTTTTTCAAAATGACTTCTGCACTGCCATTATTGCAAATTGTAACGTTTCTAGTGATAATATCCAGCTTTTCCAGAATTCCGTAACGCAGTATTGCTTCAATACCCGATGCAAAATCACAAAGCGTGATCTCAAGTGTTTGTGCTTCGTTCTCATTTGCATATACAGCAGGAAGTCCCTGAATAGCATACTTACCCTTTTTCACCTGATGGCATTTATAACGAAGATCGAGAGAATTGCTGCCGTCCGTATGCAAAACAGAAATTGCTGGAATACGAAAATCCCCTGTGCCGCCACAGGCATACTCTAATGGCATAGTATCAAGTGAGTAACTGCGCTGATTCTCTGCATCATACGGATTGCCAGAAAATCCAACATCCGGATACTGCAGAAGATATGACATATTTGTATTTACGTATTTTCCGTACCATAAATGTTTCAGAACACCATATTCATCTGCCTGCATCTGATATTCTGTATTTTTAGTTCTAAGACTGAAAAAATTCTCCTGTTCATTGATATAAATTCCCATCATTTTCTCCTTGTTTTTCGATCTAAAGGCAGATCATTTTAAAGCTTTTATGCCTTGCCATGCTTCGTCCAATAGCATAACTAGCCATTGAATCAATTATAACCGATAATACCATAGTTATACCTGTAATCAATAAACTGTTTCCAAGAGAATTCCAAAAATCTGTTACACGTATCGCTTCTGCAAAGTTTTCAAAATGATACAAATATAAAAACAGAGTGCAGCAAAACCGCACTCTGTTACTAATTTCTAAATAATCATAACCCAATAAATTAGAAGATATACAAATACTTTTACAATACAATCAAATATTAGCTGTTTTGCCGTATATACAGTGAAAAAAAGAATATTGACATATGAGTGCTTATCAGTGTATAATGTGTATGTAATAACATTGCACTAAAACATACGATATTCAATAAAGTTTTTTAATAGATATGTATTAACAAGTATAATATAACTCTGAATTATGGATGGCAGGTGATAAAATGAAATTGAAAAAAATCGCAACGATATGTATGATTGTACTTATTATATCTACATTTTATGGCTGTATTGACATAAAAGACATAAAAGATGAATTTTCAAATTTTAAAAAATCTATAGAAGAACATAAAAATGCAGAATATAGGAGTGCACAGACGGAAGCTGAATTTCTGGTTGATGCAATAGAAAGAAAAGATTCACAAGCAATTAAAGCTAAATTTTCTACCTATGCTCAAAGCAACATCAACAATCTGGATGCAAAAATAGACCGATTGATTGAGGAGTTCCCGGGATGGAATGATAATTATGAAGT
>CALESG010000118.1 GCA_937907215.1 uncultured Ruminococcus sp. | reverse complement strand
TTCTTCCAGACATTCTATCTGCCATTCAAGGGCTGCTTTAAGTTAATGACATTGGCTTGCCCCATACGCACTAACCTTTATAGGTTAGTGCGTATGGGATTACACAGACAAGTCTACATTCAACTGGCTTTCTGTTATCCGTTTGCCTGATTTTATAACAAAAAAAGATTTTGAATGGGCAGTTGAAACTGCGACAAAAAAGAAAAAAATGGATTGTTCATCTGCTGAATTTCTGACCATTGACGAGGGCATTTGTGTACAGATTATGCACTTGGGTGAATTTGATGATGAGCCTGCAACGGTTGCATTGATGGATAAGTATTTGGAAGAGAATGGATATGCTAATGATATAACGGATACCAGATTACATCATGAGATTTATTTGTCAGATGCAAGAAGGGTTGCTCCGGAAAAATGGAAAACTGTCATTAGACACCCGATAAAGAAAGTGTAAATAGATATGATGATTTCGACTTGCTAGAATCAGAATAATCTGTTTTTATAAATATAGGATAAAAAATATGTATGTAGTCCGCTCAGCAAGCTCAATTACTTGCCTGGTGGACTTTTTTGTTAAAAGTAGTTGAAAATATTTGAGAAATATGGTACAATAAAAACAAATAAGTTTGTCAATATGGAATTAGTAAAAATTCATGTGACGAAAGTAATTAAAGGAGTATGAAAAATATGAAAATTGTAATTTTATCAGGAAGTCCACACAAAAACGGTACAACAGCAAAATTGGTTGACAGCTTTATAGCAGGTGCAAATGAATCCGGACATGAAACAGTTCGCTTTGATACAGCTTTTTTAAATGTTCACCCTTGCATTGCATGCGAGAAATGTCACTCTTCTGATGACGCTGTATGTGCTTTTCAGGATGATATGGTAAAGATAGGCAAAGAACTGGCAGAAGCAGATTGTATAGCCTTTGTAACACCTATATATTATTATGGAATCTGCACACAGCTTAAAGCGGTTATAGACAGATTTTATGCGATCGAACCTTCTATAAGAAATAATCAGAAAACAGTATTTATTACGGCAATGGCAGATGACAGATCTGAAACTATCAATGCTGCTAATGCATCATATAAAGCAGCTATTGAATGGCTTGAATGGAAAGACTGTGGAATCGTAAATGCTTTTGCGTGTTCTACAGCTGATGACCTTAAAGGTACTGATTACGAAGAAAGAGCATATATGCTTGGAAAGAATTTATAATCTATTTATAATCTTATGAGTATAATTTTAAATCTGTATTACACAGTAAAAAATGGCAATGCAGGAAAATTTGTTTAGGAGGTGCTTTATGAAAAAGTTTATATCAAAGATTATATCCGTAATTACAGCGATGATAATTATCACGAGCTGCATTCCTTTATTTTCTGTAAACGCTGAAAATAAAGAATCAAAGCTTATCGCACTTACGTTTGATGACGGTCCAAATACAACTACAACGAATGAAGTGCTTGACATTTTAGAAGAATATAATGCTAAAGCATCGTTCTTTCTAATAGGTGATAATATTAACGCTGAAAGTGCGGTAACAGTTAAACGTGCATACAGTATGGGAATGGAGATTGATAATCATTCAAGAACGCATTCTAATATGTCAAAGATGTCGGCTGAAGAATTGAAGGCAGAGATCTCATTTGTTGATGAAAAAGTAAACGAAATTATAGGAGAAAACACAAAATTTTTCCGACCACCTTTCATTGATGTAAGTCCGAGTATGTATGAGGCTATTGAACAGCCGTTTATTTGTGGAATAGATTGTAAGGATTATATGGAAAATGTTTCCGCACAGGATCGTGCCGATTTCATATTGAATGGTGCAAAGGATGGAGTTATCGTACTTCTACATGATGCAGCAGGAAATAATAAAACTGTTGAGGCTCTTAAAATACTAATGCCTAAGCTTATAGAACAAGGATATGAATTTGTAACATTGACAGAGTTATTTGAACGTCAAGGCGAAACTCCAAAGGGTAATATAATTTATTCTAATGTTGCGAAATATCCATGCAGCAATTATAAATTATATGAAGAAATAAAAACAGATGCTACAGACCGCATTTCTTTAGATAAAGATATGCTTGATGAGCTAGGAGATAAATATGCAATTGAACTTGATTATGAAAGTGCAACAGGTTATCCACCGATAGTAGCGTTGCAAAGATGGTCATCAACACCGTCTATTTGGCATACAATACAGCCTTTTTATTTTAACGGAGATAAGGCAGTTTTTCTTGCTGAGGATATATCGTCTGCACTAAAGCAATTGGAATTGAGCAGCAGTGAACTTGATGGAATCTCTGTTTCTGCTTATAGTGGTGAAATAACACTTAAAAATGCTAAGGTCCTCATCAAGTCAGAGGAAACTCAATTCATAAAAGGCGATGTAAACGCTGATGGAAAATTTAATATTTCTGATATTGTTATTCTTCAGAAGTGGCTGCTGTCTGTTCCAGATGTTGAACTTGTTGATTGGAAAGCGGCTGATTTATGTGAAGACGGAAAACTGAATGTATTTGATCTTTGTATTATGAAGCAAGATTTGAAATCCGGAGAAGTAAATTTAAATAAAGTTTATGCAGCAAATACAGAAGAACTGAAAAACGCCCTTGAAAATGCAAAAGCCGGAGATGAGATCATACTTGCTGAAGGTGAATATGTATATAGCGGCTCAACATCAAAAGGATATATGTTTAAAAGTTCTGCCGAAGGAACAGAAGAAAACCCGATTATAATTCGTTCTGAAAATCCGGAAAAACCAGCAATTATAAAAGGCTCATCTACTTCATCAAACATTGCTTTTTCAGTATTTGGTGATTGGTGGGAAATCAGAGATCTAAAATTCACAAATTCCCAAAAGGGAATTGTATTGGATAATTCAAATCATACCAAAATTATAGATTGTGAAGTTTATAACATAGGTTCTGAAGGCATTCACTTTAGAGATAACAGTTCATATTGTCTTGCTGAAAATTGCTATGTTCATGATACCGGAGTTGTATCTCCCGGATATGGTGAAGCTATTTATGTTGGCAGTGCCAAAAGTACAACAGGTTATGGTTTTGATTGTCATTACAATACGATCAGCCACTGTAAGCTTGGACCAAATGTTGCAGCCGAACACGTTGATATAAAAGAATATACGATCGGAACAATTGTTGAAAATTGTACATTTGATGGTACAGGAATGAGTGGAGAAAACTCATCAAAAAGCTTTGTAAATATAAAAGGAAATGACTGTACACTAAGAAATAATATCGGCTACAGAAACGGCTGCGAAAAAATTCTAAGAGCATTTGAGCAGAATAATGTTGTAGACGGCTGGGGACAGGATGCCCTTGTATATGGAAACAAGGTATATATGGATGTAGATACAGGTTCAACAGGGAAGAAAATGTATTTTCTTAATTCATGGGATTGTTCTGTAACTGTTTGGGATAATTTTATGGCTTATGACGGTGAACTTTTTTCAGTTGACAACGAAGATGACCATTGGAAATATTACAATTGTAATATGATTACATATGGAAATAAATAATATTATGATGCCTTAAATGCCATAAAAGCCCATCTGGTTTTTGTATCAGATGGGCTTTCTATATTTAGAACCTGTCTTCACAAGATGCAGCACACGTCTTTTCGGCAAATTTTTCCGCTTACTGCGTCAAAAATCATTGCTATACGTCAGTATGCCTGCGAATTTTTTTCTTA
>CALESG010000117.1 GCA_937907215.1 uncultured Ruminococcus sp. | reverse complement strand
CAACTTGTAAGGACGATGGAAGCGTTAATATCAATGAGATCAACAGCGATGACCTTATGTCACTTATGAGATATCTCGTAGACTTCATTCCTTCACTTCCTGAAAATTAAGAAGAATTGAATTTATAAGTTAAGGACTGCACGGGTGATTCGTGCAGTCCTTATTTTTTGATATTTTCGTTCAAAAAAGTTATAGTCAAAATGAACAAAAATCTTCTATTGGCTTTATAAAAAATTACTGAAGTTTAGGAAAATAGCTTTACATTTTATTACTCTTATGTTATAATAATGGCAACAAGAAGATAGACAAATGAACCGTTTATTAGTTTTATTGTGTGAGGTGAAATTAAACGGTTGAGGGGTCTGCCTTCGGATTTTCTCCGTTAGGGGATTACGTTACAAGCTGAAATGCATGAGCATTTCTAAAAAAATTATATTTATTATATCTTTTAAGGAGGATAACTTATGCCAAAGACAAAAATGAGCAAGAAATTGCTCTCAGGCGTAATGGCAGCTGCAATGTCCGCATCTGCACTTATGGCTGGTATGACATCACTCACTGCATTTGCAGGTGAGGAACTTGGTGCAGGTGACTTCAATGATGGTGCTGGTCTGCCTTGGCACATCTGTGAATCTGCAACTGGTACAATGAAGTTTGATATAGCAGAAGGCTGCTATAACATTCTTATTACAAACCCGGGTGGTTTGTCAAATAATGGTGAAGGTCGTTGGGACTGTCAGTTCCGTCACAGAGGTTTGACAATTGATTCAGGTCATACTTATCGTCTTACATATTCTGTATGGACAGATGACAATGATGCAAAAATCTATGCAAAGCTCGGCGATATGACTGATGACGATAAGGAACTCTGGCATGGTAACGGTCAGCAGCTCGGTCTGAGTTATTCTGATGTTGAGGGCAAAGATCTTAAAGGAATTGAAGATGCTCTGAGATCTGCTTCTCCATCCGGTCAGAATATTGACTACGGTATGGGTTGGGATGCTTGGAAGAACAGCAAACTGCCATCAAATCAGTGGACAACATATGCTTATGAATTCACACCTGATAAGTCAGCTACAGGTACAGGTGAGTGGACATTCCACCTTGGTGGTACATCTCAGTACAATGACTTCATTTGTGTACATGAGAACAAGCTTATTAAGTTTGATAATATGTGCATGATCGATATGACAGATGATAAATCTGACTATATTCATGAAGATGCTTATAAAGCTACAGGTCTTGAAGTAAATCAGATGGGTTATTTCCCTAAGCTTGCTAAGAAGGCTACTCTTGTACTTGGTGACAAGGCTGATTCTACACCTAAGGATTTCCAGGTTAAGAATTCCAGCGGCGCTACAGTATACGAAGGAAAGACAACAGGTGGCAGCACACTTTGTGATGCATCTAAGACTTACAACCAGGTTATCGACTTCTCTGATTTCACTGAAGAAGGTAAAGGTTATACAATTACTTGTGATGGCAAGACATCTCTGCCATTTGATATCGGCAATGACATTTACGGCAATCTGACAACAGAGGCTATGAACTACTTCTATCAGAACCGTTCAGGTGTTGATATTAAGGCTGAGTACATTGCATCTGCTGATCCGGATGGTCCTAAGGCTTCAGCTTCTGACCTTGCTCGTGAAGCTGGTCATGCTAATACTGAAGCTTATATCCAGTCTAAGTGGGTGTACATCATTCCTACTGATGCTGATGTTGAAAAAACCAACGGTTCAATTAAGGAAGGTGCAAACGGTTGGTACGACGCTGGTGACCATGGTAAGTATGTAGTTAACGGTGGTGTTTCTATCTGGACTCTGCTTTCTATGTTTGACCGTGATGTAAATAAGGGCGACATTTCTAAGTGGGATGACGCTGGTAAGACTGTAGTTGTTCCTGAAGCTGGCAACGGCACACCTGATATTCTTGATGAAGTACAGGTTGAAATCAATTTCTTCAAGACAATGCAGGATTCATCTGATGGTATGGTTTACCACAAGCTTCACGACTACAAGTGGACAGCTCTTGCAGTATCTCCTGCTGATGCTACAGAGAAAACACTTGCTGGTGAACTTACTCGTATTGTTAAGCCAAAGACATATGCAGCTACACTGAACTTTGCTGCTGCTTTGGCTCAGTATTCAAGACTTATTAAGCCTTATAATCCAAGTGAAGCTTCTGAGTGTCTGGAAATGGCTGAAAAGGCTTACAAGGCTGCTAAGGCTAGCTACAAGCCATATGTAACTGTTCCGGATCAGAACGCTGATCACGTATCACTGTATGCTCCTCTGACACAGAACAAGGGCGGTGGTCCTTACGGCGATACAGATGTAACTGACGAATTCTATTGGGCAGCTTGCGAATTGTACATCACTTCTGAAAAGGCTGATTACAAGACAGATATGCTCGGTTATGACGATAAGTCAGGTAAGTGCTTTGGTGTTAACACAGCTCTCTATGGCGGTGAAAACAACGGTACAGCATCTGCATTTACATGGGGTACAGTAAGCGCACTCGGTACACTGTCACTGTCTATCAATGGTGATGCTCTGCTTAAAAAGGGTCTCATTACTCAGGAAGAACTCACAACAATTCAGAACAGCGTTAAGAATGCTGCTGACTACTTCATTAAGCTTGAAGATGATTCTGACTTCGGTGTTCCTTATGTTGGTCACGACTATGAAACAACAGTATGGTCAATTGCTCAGTTCAACAAGGACGGCAGCGGTCTTGAAAAGAAGACTCTTGAAAACGGTTATGAATGGGGCTCTAACTCCATGGTTGTTAACAACGCTATGGTAATGGGTCTGGCATATGATATTGAACATGATCCTAAGTACATCAGCGGTGTATCTACTGCTATGGACTATATCTTCGGTAGAAACCTCCTCGAAATGTCTTACGTTTCCGGTTACGGTGAACATCACCTTGAGCATCCACACCACAGATGGTGGTCTAATGAGCTTGATGCAAACTTCCCATCTGCTCCACGTGGCGTACTCTCCGGTGGTAACAACTCTGAAATGCAGGATCCTATGATTCAGGGTAAGGGCTACAAGGCTGGCGAAGTTGCTCCTATGCTTTGTTACCTTGACCAGTCTGAAGCTTGGTCTGTAAACGAATGTACAATTAACTGGAACTCTCCTCTGGTTTGGATCTCTTCATTCCTCGAAGACGAAGCTCCAAATGTTGACGGTACAACATCATCTAAGACAACTGCTTCTTCTGATACAACAACAACTACAACAACAACTTCTACTAAGAAGCCTAATCCAGACGATGTTCTTTATGGTGATACAAACCTTGATGGCGTACTCTCTATGATCGACCTCGTATACTTGAACAAGTACATTTCAGGTTCAATGGATTTCAATGACCAGCAGATTGCAAATGCACAGTGCTATATTGCTGATTTAGCAATTGATGGTAGAGATGCAAATGCTTTGATGCAGCGTCTGGCTGAACAGATCAAGGAACTTCCTGTTAAGGCTTGATTTGAGTCGTTTACAACAATTATAATGTGAATGATTAACTAACAATAAAGGCAGCACGATTTATTCGTGTTGCCTTTTGTTGTATTTAAACGATTTTTTCAGTTGTAAAAAAATAAACGAGCTGCTGCAAGCTTTAAACTCGCAGCAGCTCGTTTTTTATATTTAGTGGTTTTACCATTTTGTATAATTGCTTTGCATAAGTTTTATTTCATTGGCATAGCCTTCATCATCGTTTGGTGTTTCCAAAATAAATGGAAGTTTTCTAAGTTCAGGATGATTTATAATTTTTATCAATGCTTCTTTACCAATATGACCTTCACCGATTAGTTCGTGTCTGTCTTTATGAGCTGCGATAGGATTTTTGCTGTCATTTAGATGCATTGCTTTCAAATACTTTATGCCAACAATACGATCAAATTCCTCCAGCACACCGTTTAAATCGTTTACAATATCATATCCGGCTTCCCATAAATGGCACGTGTCAAGGCATACTCCCATTTTTTCCTTGAGTTCAACCTTGTCAAGAATAGCTTTTAATTCCTCAAACTTTGAACCGATTTCAGAGCCTTTTCCTGCCATTCCTTCCAGCAGAACTGTAGTGCTTTGCTCTTTTGTTAAAACATTGTTTAAAGTTTCTGCGATTTGCTCGATGCCTAAATCAACACCTTGTCCAACATGACTTCCTGGATGAAAATTATAATATTGACCAGGTGTCATCTCCATTCTTTTCATATCATCAGCAAGCATATTTCTGCCAAATTCTCTTATTGATAGGTTGTTGGAGCAAAGGTTCATTGTATATGGTGCATGAGCAACGAGTGTTCCAAAATTATGACTTTCCGCTAATTTCAAAAATGCTTCTACATCAGAAGTGTTTATTTTTTTAGCACTTCCGCCACGTGGATTCCTTGTAAAAAATGCAAATGTATTTGCACCAAGTGCAACTGCGTGTCTGCCCATTGCAAGGTATCCTTTTGAAGATGGCAGATGACAGCCTATATAAAGCATTATTGTATTCCTCCTTCTGTTGTGTTTTCTGTATTAAATGTTCTGTCTTTATGCACATATGGAAGATCGTCCATTACCTTTTGAAGTACGTCAAATGCTATATTATAATTTTCCTGCATTTCTTTCAAACTGTCCATAGTCTTTTTCGGCGCTCTCAAACCTATGCATATATCTCTGTCAAGAACTGCCCCGGTGTATCCGACCTTGTCCATAAAATCAGTGTTTCTTATATAAAAGCCTGTTCCATGAACATTTTTATTTTCAGGAAATAGTTCTTCCAAATTTACAAGAGTGTTTTCTGCATCTATCGTTTTATTTGCAGTTGCATCTGTTATTACCATTATAGCATCTGCCATTTGAAATTGAGATGAAAGCTTAGTCATATTTCCTAAGTAATAATCATTGACGCTTATGTCTTTATCTACAGGTATAGCATATACATCAACGATAGTTTTGCCGTCCTTGTTTATGTCGTCAATGAATTGTTCAAAATAATTTGAGATATAATCATTTGTTATCTGAAGTGTTGGATCATCTGTTAAAACCATTACTATCATGTCAGGGTGAACAGCGGAACAATAGTCAAAAGCCATAAATCCACACACTCCAACAAGAAAGACAGATATAACAAGCCACCATTTACTGTGATAGAAAAAATCTCCGATTCTTTTCCATAATGGTCTTTTAGGTTTTATCTCTTTTTCTTCATGAATGGTTTCACTTTCGGTTATTACTCCTTGCTTAAGACGCATAAGTTCAATACGTTCTTCTTGTATTTTTTTATCATATGCTTCTTGTTCCTTTTTTTTGCGTTCTTCTAATATTTTTTGGCGTTTTGCCTCAATTTCCTCTTCACGCTTTCGTTCTTTTTCATCTATTTCACGAACTGTTTCTATAAAACTTTTGGGCTTTTCCTTCTTCTTTTTATTTTCTTTTGAAATAGGCTCATTAGTTATGTGCTTTTTGTCTTCCGGCATATAAGCTCCTCTTTTCTGTATGAATAAAAGGGTGTACCATAGACATATAAGTCATCAGTCCACCCCTTTTAAATTATTCAGCGTCTGTTTCTTCAACATTTGCATCCTGCTTTGTAAGCGGACGCATTGTCGGGAATAAAAGAACATCACGTATAGATGCACTGTCAGTAAGCAGCATAACCAATCTGTCAAGACCGAGTCCAAGACCACCTGTTGGCGGCAGACCATATTCAAGGGCTGTTACAAAGTCCTCATCAACTTCACCTGTCATATCGCCAAGCGCACGTCTTGCGGCAACCTGTGCAACAAAACGTTCTTTCTGGTCGATAGGATCGTTTAGCTCAGAGAACGCATTACCCATTTCACGTGCATAGATGAAATATTCAAAACGTTCTGTAAAAGCAGGATCTTCAGGTTTACGCTTAGCCAACGGAGAATTTTCTACAGGATAATCATATATAATAGTTGGCTGGATGAGTTTGTCTTCAACGAATGCATCAAAGAATGCAATAAGTACATGACCTTTAGTAGCGTTTTCGCCTTCTTCAACTTCAACTTCATGAGCCTTAGCACAAGCTCTTGCATCCTCGTCAGTTGCCCATTCATTGTAGTCAACGCCAGCATATTTCTTTACAGATTCTATCATTGTAAGGCGTTCCCAAGGCTCACCAAGACGAATGTCAACGCCTTGATAAGAAATAACATCCTTTCCGCAGATAGTCTTTGCAAGAGAACGATACATATCTTCAATAAGATCCATCATGCCCTTGTAATCAGTATAGGCCTGATACATTTCAATAGTAGTGAATTCTGGATTATGAGATGGATCCATGCCTTCATTTCGGAAGATTCTTCCCACTTCATATACACGGTCAAATCCGCCTACGATAAGCTTTTTAAGATTGAGCTCTGTTTCGATACGCAGGAACATATCCATATCCAGCGTATTATGATGTGTTTTAAATGGTCTTGCAGCAGCAGCAATTTGCAGAGGCAGCAAGACAGGTGTTTCAACTTCAATGTATCCGATATTATCAAGATAATTGCGAATTTCCTTGATAATGCGGCTTCTTGTAACAAATGTCTTTTTTACATCAGGATTTACGATAAGGTCAAGATAACGCTGACGATAGCGGGTATCCTGATTTTTAAGACCGTGCCATTTTTCCGGCAGAGGCAGAAGAGATTTTGACAGCATTGTTATTTCAAGTGCATGGATGGAGATTTCTCCTGTTTTTGTACGGAATACATATCCATTTACGCCTACAATATCTCCAATATCCCATTTCTTGAATTCCTTGAAAGCAGGCTTGCCTATATCATTTACACGAACGTAAACTTGAATACGGTCAGTACTGTCTTGGATATGTATAAATACAGCATTACCCATAACACGTTTACTCATTATACGTCCGGCAGCAGAAATAACATTTTCCTTTAGTTTATCCATACCTGCCTGAAGTTTCTCTTCATCATCACCTGCCTCAGCCTTTATTTCTGCTTCAGCAGCTTCAAATTCAACCTTTGCTTCGGATGCTTTTCTTGTAACATCAAACTTTGTTATAGTATACGGATCCATACCGTTTGCCCTGCGTTCGGCAAGCTTATCAATACGTATACGCTTTTGTTCATGAATATCTTCTTCAGTATTGATTTCGGGTGTTCTATTTTCAGCCATTTTTACAGCTCCTTATTTTGAAATTTCAAGTATCTCAAATTTCAGTTCTCCGGCAGGTGCTTCGATTATGAATGTATCGCCGACTTTCTTTTTTAAAGCACCTTTTCCGATAGGTGATTCATCAGAGATTTTTCCATCTTTAAAGCTTGCTTCATTGCTGCTTACTATCTGGAATGTTTCAGTCTTGCCAAGACGGAAGTTATGCAGACGTATAGTAGAACCAAGTCCCACTTCGTCTATTGAAATATCATCATCAGCAACGACTTCTGAATTGTCAAGTGTATACTGGATCTCAGCTATTCTTGCCTCAAGAATAGCCTGTTCATTTTTAGCTTCATCGTATTCAGCATTTTCTGAAAGGTCACCCTGAGCACGGGCTTCCTTAAGTTTCTGAGCCATTTCTGCACGTTTGACTGTAATCAGGTGATCAAGTTCTTCATTAAGCTTATTATAACCGCTCTGTGAAATCTGCTTCTTAGCCATAAAACAAATACTCCTTTACAAAACGTATTTAATTGTACAATATTTTTATTATAATACATTTTTTCAACTTTGTCAATCGATTTTCTGTGAACGACTATAGACTATATAAGCAGTTTTGATGTTTTGTATTTTTATAAAAATGTCTGTTAGAATTTATTGGCTGCTGCAAAACTTAGAACCAGTCTTCACAAGATGCAGCACACGTCTTTTCGTCAAATTTTGCCGCTTACTGCGTCAAAAATTCTTGTTATACGCCCAACGGAAGTGCCCTTGGGGTGCGTCAGTATGCCTGCGAATTTTTTTCTTATAATCGGCAAAATTATGCTCGAAAATCCGCACACTGATCTTATGAAGAAAGGTTCTTAAATTTGCAGCAGCCTTTTGCATAATTAAGATAAATAATTAAGAACACAAGTTCTAAGATGTTATATCTTCCACTAATGTCCTAAGCTCGTCCTCATTTTGAGCTTTAATGCCTTGGTCGAGCATTTTTCTGTCATGTTCTGTTAAAAGATAGAGAGGCATATCGATCTCACTGTATGGAGTTTCACTGTCACCTCTAAAAAGTCCAAGATGATCGTCCCATGTACGCAGTACAAATACTACCTCTGTCTGTTTAGTTGTAGTTTCGGTGCTTTCAAAAGTTTCTGGTTCTGGATCGGTTACCATTGCGGTCATAGAACCAAAAACTATGACTACAGAAATAACAAATGCTGTAAGAATCATTAGCCATATGCTTTTCTTCGTCATTTGATTATCCTCCTTTTTAAAATAAGTAACATAATCAGTATGAGCAGAAGAGCAAAGTTTATACATAATGTATATTTTTAAAGGATTTTTTTTGGAATCGCTTAACATATGGGGATTTTTGTGGTATAATAAAAATGTATATATTGATGGTAATGTACGTGACATTTATATAAAATGCATTCACTTTACGGAAGGATAGATCATATGGAAAATAAAAAGCAAAATAGCAGCAATGCTAAGAATGACAAAAGAAAATTAAACAGCAGTCATTCACCACAAAATTCACAAAAGCCAAAGAAAAGAAATACATCAGCATCTAATAATTCTCAAAATCAAGATAAAAATAATAATCATCAAAATAACCGCAGAACAAAACCAACTCCAAACAGTTCGATCAATAAAAATGCAAGAAAAACAGTTACTGAAAATAATTCAGTTAAAAAACAGCATAATGCAAATATTTCTGAACCTGTGCCGAAAAAGCCGGATCCATCTACTGTAAACAATTCATCTTTGCATATGGGATATAAAAAGGAAACAGATGAGGAAATACGAAGCAAGCCGCCTACTGGCACGCCGGAGTATCCTTATTACAAGGACGGTTTTGCAGGTGCAAAGGGAAAACGTTTTTCCGGTCTTAGAAACGCTTTTTCTATTTTTATAACTACAATAATCTCAATGTTTCTCATTTGTGTTATAACAGGAACTATAGTTGTTACGGCACTTACTATTTACGTAATGGACTTCAAGGACGAGGTTTCTTCTGTAACGATCGAGGATTTGGAACTCCAGTATAACACATATGTTTATGCTAACGATGCGAAAGGTGAAGAAGTTTGTCTTTATGAAGTAAACAATTCTTCCGAGCGTGTGCCGGTTAAAATTGAAGATATTCCGCAGCACGTAAGAGATGCCTTTGTATATGCTGAGGACGGAAAATTTTATATACACGATGGTGTAGACTATAAGAGAACGTTTTATTCATTTGTAAATATGTTTTTGCATATTTATGATACAAATATCGGTGGTTCTACAATTACACAGCAGCTTGTAAAGAATATTACAGGTGATGATGTTCAGTCGCCATCACGTAAAATTCGTGAAATTTTCCGTGCAATGGAGCTTGAGAAGAACTATTCAAAAGATAAGATACTTGAAAGTTATTTGAATTATATAGGCTTTGGCGGTGCTACAAATGGTATTCAAGGAGCATCTCTTAAATATTTTGGAAAAGATGTTTCTGAATTAAGTGTTGCAGAGGCAGCTTGTCTGGCAGCTATTCCAAAAAGCCCTGAGGTTCTCAATCCATTTGCTGAAACACAAGATGAAGAAACAGGTGAGTGGATAAACACAGGCGAAGAAGCAAACAAAAGCCGTCAATATTATGTTCTTGAACAGATGTATCAGAATGGTGCAATAACTTATGATGAATATCAAGAAGCCGCAAATGAAAAACTTGTATTCACAAATTCAGATGAATATAAAGAACAGCATCCTGATGAAGAAAGCAACCCGTATCTTTCTGCCGCTGCTACAAGCTGGATAGTTGATACTGCGATTTATGAGGTGGCAGGATATTTACAGGATATGTATAATATCTCCTCCGAAGAGGCTATTGAGCGTATAAACTCAGGCGGATATCGTATTTATACAACAGTAGATATGGATATGCAGGATTATGTTGAAGAGAAATATAAAGATTTGGATAATCTTATGGAATCTGCTTCTGTTGCACATTACGGTGACCCAAATGGCGATGGTCAATATACAGTTGATGAGATAGAATATCCTGAATCTGCATTTGTTGCTATGAATTATGATGGCAGCATTCGTGCGATAGTGGGCAGTGTCGGTGAAAAACAAGCCTCTCTTTGCTGGAACTATGCTACAATGGAACCACGTCAACCGGGTTCAACTATCAAGCCTTTGGCGGCATATGGTCTTGGACTTGAAAACGACCTCATACATTGGGGTACTATGATAGAAGATTCACCTCTTACAAAGATAGGAGATTCTGATTGGCCTATAAATTACGGTACAGACAGCTACAGCGGAAACTATTCACATCAAAATGTATCTGTTGCTGATGCACTGGCAAGATCGCTTAATACAGTTTCTGCAAGGATTTGTAATGATCTTACACCACAATCAGTATTTAACTTTGCTTCTGAAAAAATGGGACTTAAGCTTGCTGCGTCATCACCCGAAGGTCTTACAGATAATGCTATATCTCCGATGTCTGTAGGTGCTTTGACTTATGGTATAACACTTGAAAATCTTGTAAACGGCTATGTTCCATATGGAAATGGCGGAACATATTATAATGCTCATATAGTAAGCAAGGTTGTTCAAGGAACAGATAGTATTGTATATGAAGATGATGGAAGTCCGAGAAAGGTTATAGGTGAGGAAACAGCCTATGTTATGAATCAAATGCTTCAAAATGTTGTAAACAATGGTACAGGTTCTCCGGCACAACTTGAAAATAAACACGTTGCAGGAAAGACCGGTACTTCTGAGGATTGGACAGATCTTACTTTTGTAGGACTTACAGAAGATTTTGTAAGTGGTGTATGGATAGGCTATCCGGGACGTTATTCTCTGCCAGTATCATTAAGATCTGCTGAGGTTTGGAGAAATATTATCGGCGAATATGCAAATAAAATTGATTCCGGTGCGACATATCCTGAATGTGATACTATTATTACAGGCAATGTTTGCAAGAGATCAGGAAAGATCGCAAATGCAAATTGTCCGACAGCAGGAGTAGGTTATTGGAAATCTTCCAATGCACCTAAATGTGTTGACTGCTGGAAGATGGTGACTACTACGGCAGCGGCAACAACAGCAGCCTCAAGTAACAATTCAGCATCAACCCAAACAGAAACAGTTCCTGTACAAACTGAAGCATCGGTGGAAAATACCGATAGCCCTACTAATCAATAATTACAGCAAAGGACGTATTTATCATGACACAGAAATTTCTTATGTGCTGTCCATGTCATTTTGGATTGGAGAGTACACTTCGCTTTGAACTTACTAAAATCGGAGCGGAGGATATAATTGTTCAGGACGGACGAGTTTTATTTCGTGGCGATTATTTAGTTTTGGCAAAAGCTAATCTATGCCTTTCGGTTGCCGAGAGAGTGCTTGTTCAGCTTGGCGAATTTCCGGCATATTCTTTTGAAGAATTATTTCAAGGTGTAAAGAAACTGCCGCTTGAAAATTGGATAGGAAAAGATGATGCTTTTCCTGTAAAGGGTCATGCACTTGATTCAAAGCTGCATAGCATACCTGATTGTCAATCTATAGTAAAAAAAGCGGCTGTTGAAAGACTTAAGATGAACTATCGTACAAGCTGGTTCGCTGAAACAGGAAGTGTTCATCAGATACAGTTCTATATTCGTAAGAATATATGTACTATATATCTTGATACTTCAGGAGCAGGACTTCACAAAAGAGGATACCGCAGAAATTCAAATGCTGCTCCTATTAAAGAAACTCTTGCAGCAGGTATAATCGACCTTGCAAGAGTACGCAGTGACAGTGTGCTTATAGATCCATTTTGCGGAAGCGGAACATTTCTCATAGAAGCGGCATTTAAAGCACTTCACATGGCACCGGGTCTTAGCAGACATTTTGCAGCAGAAAAATGGGGATGTATTCCAAGTGATGTATGGCGAAATGCACGTGCGGAAGCCATTGCTGCTATAAATCGTGATGCAAAATTTGAAGCCTACGGTTTTGATTGTGATCCAGAGGCTATAAGACTTACTGAAGAAAATGTACGAAAAGCAGGTGTGAAGCCAAGGATCCATATTGAGCAGAGGGATATATCAGATTTTGAGCCTATAGAAAATTCCATAACAGTATGCAATCCTCCATATGGCGAAAGAATGCTTGATATACAGTCAGCAGAATCGCTTTATAGAATTATGGGATATGTATTTCCGGCAGATAAGGCACATCCGTGTTATGTAATTTCACCTGACAGTGAATTTGAAACATTTTTTGATAAGAAAGCAGCAAAACGCAGAAAGCTTTATAATGGAATGATTCAGTGTCAGCTTTATATGTATTTTTAATGAGTTTTTAATTAAAAGGGCAGCTTTAAAATGGCTGCCCGATTCTGTATATTTAGGAGTAGCTATTTATGAAAAAATATAAATTTTTGTTGTTTGACCTTGATGGAACTCTGACGGATTCAGAAGAAGGAATAATAAATTGTGTTCGGTATGGACTTCAGTCCTGTGGATTTAAAATTCCGGAGTATGAAACACTGCGTGCATTTATAGGACCTCCGCTTGTTGTATCATATCAGGAATTATGCGGACTTTCCTATGAAGATACAGAAGCAGCGATACTTAAATATCGAGAGCGATATAGTGAAAAGGGAATATTTGAAAATAAAGTTTACGATGGCATACCTGAGCTGCTTTATGATTTAAATAATGCAGGATACAGGCTTGCACTTGCAACTTCTAAGCCTGAAATTTTTGCACGGCGTATATTAAGTCATTTTAACATAGCAGACGCATTTGAAGCAGTGGCAGGCAGTTCAATTGAGCGTGAGGATGAAACTAAAGCAGATATGATACTTCTTGCTATGAAAAGACTTGGACTAGAGGAGTATGACAAAGCTGATGTTTTGATGATAGGTGATAGAAAGCATGATATTTTAGGAGCAAAAAAATGTGGTGTCAGTGTATTAGGCGTTCAGTATGGCTATGCACCAAAGGGCGAACTTTTAGATTACGGTGCAGATATTGTGGCTGAAAGTGTAAGTGAGCTGAGAGAAATATTGCTTGATTAAAAATAAAATTTCCAAAGTCTGTGTAACCATTTTAATTTAAACGTGTATATATAGGTGAATTTGCAAATTCAGACAGGATGGGAAGCACATTGAAAAAAAGAATTTACCGACAACTGCAAAAGAATAGCGAACGTACAATTGAAAAGCTTATATCTGAATATTCCGGATATGTATATACGATCCTTTTCAATATGGTTGGCGGATATTGTACAGAAGAGGATTTGGAAGAAATGACATCTGATGTATTCATAAAGCTTTGGCAAAACCTTGATGTTTTGGATAAAAGCCGTTCTGTAAGTCCGTATCTTGCAGCAATTGCAAGAAATCTTGCAAAAAATAAGCTTCGCAGTATAAATGCAAGACCTGATTTTTGTGAATTTGAAGATATAGTATCTGATGGTACTGATGTTGCAGATTCTATAGAATGGCTTGAGGATATGTCGCTTTTACAACAGGGAATTGATGAGCTTTCTCTTGTTGAACGTGAACTTGTAATACGCTATTACTTTTATGGTGAATCCTTGAATTCACTGGCACAACGTCTTGACATATCTGATGCAAATGCTAAGGTAAAACTATATCGTGCACGAAAGAAGTTAAAAGCTTTTCTGACAGAAAGGGGTTTTGAAAATGAAACATAATTGGAAAAAGCAATATAAGTTGCAGGAAATTCCACTTAAAAAAGACATTTGTGAATCTGTCAGTAAATGCGTTTTGAAGCAAATTAGAGATGATACACAGAAAGGAAATATTATTATGAACTCAAAAAATAAAAAAAGAACAGCACTTATATGTGCCGCAGCAGCTGCTCTGTTATCTATGTCAGCAATAGGAATTCATGCTGCTGCCGAATCAGGTCTTTTAGAGAAAATTTCTATTTGGATAGACGGTGAGGAAGTTCAGGCTACCATAAGTAAAAAAGGAGATGACTATATTGCTTATGAAGTTGTAAATGAAGACACGATAGATGAAGAAACGATAGATGAATTTGTAGACGTAGAATATGAAGAACATACAGTCAGCTTTATGGAAGATCCTAATACAAAATTTTATACTGAACTTGACAATGAAAATCATTTATGGCTTAAAGCAGATACGGATGATACTTTTGCTGTTGATATTACCAATGAATTAACTCAAAATGGTTTTTATGAATTGAGTTGCTGTTTTGCAGACGGCAAAATGAAAACAGTTATTGTAAGAGGCACTATTGAAGAACCGAAGATCAATGAATCAGATATTGAGGTTAAAATAGAAGAAAATAAAAGTGTGAGTGTTGATTAAATTTTCAAATATACAAAAATATAAATAAAATAAGACTTTCCGTTATAGATTTTATATCCTTGCGGAAAGTCTTATTTTATTATTTAATTTCTTGCTGTAAATTGTCAAAATCATCTGTGCTGAAAAATTCGCCTAAAGTTACTCCTAAGCCGTCACATAAAATTTTTAATGTAACAACTGAAACATTATGACGCCTTGGATCTAATAAAGAATATACCGTTGACGGCGTAACTCCGGAACGGTTTGCAAGTTCATTTGGCTTTATATTTTGTTTTTCACAAAGCTCATAAATACGCTTAACTATTATTTCCTTGACTCCTATCATAAACACCACCTTTTAATATTATTTTATCAAAAGGTATGCATATGCGTATACGCACTTGCGTAATTAAAAACAATTTGATATAATAGTATCGAAAGGAGGCGAGTTATATGGACGAATTCAGAGATTCATATGTAACACTGTTTAGAAGTATTTCAAAGAGTATTGAAAACTTAGAATATATAAAGGGAAACTCAGAGCTGCCGGCAGCTGCTTTTATTTCCATTGAAAAGGAGATCAATGCACTTAAAGATGCTCAGATCACGGCGGAAGAACAATTTATTTCAAAAAATTCATAGAAACAAATATAGTTCATTATAAAAGACATCGTGCTTATTGTGCGATGTCTTAATTTATATTATTTATAAAAATTAAAATGTCGTTTTTTGCGAAAAAAATATAGATATGATCTGCATTTACGACAATATTCTCATGAATATTGCTGTACAATGTAATCATCAGAAAAAATAAGAGGAGGAGAATTCTTATGACAGTAGCTCTTCAAAACAATAATTCTTGTCTTGTTGCTTCACTTAGCGGTGAGCTTGACCATCATAGCGTACGTATGATTCGTGAAGAAATAGATACAGCTATTTCAGAACAGCAGCCGGCAAGTCTTGCTCTTGATTTTAGCGGAGTAACATTTATGGACAGTTCCGGCATAGGTCTTATTCTTGGTCGATGCAAAGTAATGGGTGGGATCGGCGGAACAACTGCCATATGGAATCCACCTCCGCATATAAGACGTGTTATGAAGCTTTCAGGAATAGAACGTTTGGCAAAAATAGAACGTTCTCCGAATAGAAAGGAAGATATAAAGTGAAGACAGAAAATTCAATAAAATTCAGCTTTCCGGGAATATCTGTGAATGAACAAACATCTCGAGCAATAGTATCAGCCTTTCTTGTTCAGGCAGATCCAACTATTGAAGAGCTTGCAGATATAAGAACAGCTGTTTCAGAGGCAGTTACAAATTCGATAGTACATGGTTACAGAAATGTTGAAGGCGATGTAGAACTTTGTGTAAAGCTGCTTGCTGACCGTGAAATATACATAAGAGTAAAAGATAAGGGCTGCGGTATTGATGATATAGATAAGGCAATGGAGCCGCTTTTTACAACTGCGTCAAATGAAGAACGTGCCGGACTGGGTTTTGCTGTTATGCAAAGCTTTATGGACAGTGTTCATGTGAGAAGTAAGCCTGATGCCGGAACTACAGTTATAATGCGTAAGAAACTAAGAGGCATTTCATGCAGGACAAGTTAAAATATAGCAAACCATGTGCAGAAGAACATTTAGGGCTTGTACATCATTGTGCCAATCGTTTTCGTGGTCGTGGCATTGAATATGATGAGCTTTATTCTGCCGGTTGTCTGGGACTTATGAAAGCTGTAAATGGCTTTGATCCGGAAAGAGGCGTACAGTTTTCAACCTATGCAGTACCGGTTATTTTGGGAGAGCTTAAGAGGCTTTTCCGTGATGGCGGCACAATAAAGGTCAGCCGCCGAATGAAAGAGTGTGCTATGGTTCTGAGAAGGCTTAAAGAGGCATATATAAGGGACTATGGACAGGAACCAACGTTGTCCGAACTCAGCAAGCTTGCAGGGGTCAGTGAAGAAGATGCCGCACAGGCACTATGTGTGACACAAGCACCTATATCATTGACAGTAAGCGATGATGACGATGATACACAGCTTGATATACCTGTTCCGGCACCGGACAAGGCGATCGGCGATCTGATAGCCCTAAGGCAGACGATGGCACAGCTTTCTGATACGGATCAGAAACTTCTTAAGCTCAGGTATTTTCAAAATCTAACGCAGACAAAAACAGCACAGATACTTGGTATGACTCAAGTTCAGGTTTCACGGCGTGAAAAAAAGCTGCTTAAAGAAATGAGAGAAAGTCTGCTTGAGTGATTTTTTATATAAAAAAGCTGCCTCGTTTTATAAGGCAGCTCTTTTTGTTTAATTTGATTTTATTATTTTATTTAAAGTAATCTACACCGCTTTGGAATATTCTCTGGTCTTTTTCACCCGGAACGTTTCTATAAAGATTTTTGCCGATACGTTCGCTGTGACCCATTTTTCCAAATACTCTGCCGTCTGGAGAAGTAACACCTTCAATAGCAGACATAGATGCATTAGGATTATAGTGAATATCCATTGTAGGTTCGCCGTTTAAGTCAACATATTGAGTAGCTATCTGACCGTTTGAAGCGAGCTTGTCAATGAGTGACTGCGGAGCTACAAATCTGCCTTCGCCGTGAGAAATAGCTACAGTATGAATATCACCTGTCTTGCAGCCATAGAGCCATGGAGATTTATTAGAAGCAATTCTTGTGTTTACAAGCATTGACTGGTGGCGTGCAATGGCGTTAAATGTCAGTGTAGGTGAATCGCTCTTCATATCGGTAATTTCACCATTCTGAATAAGACCAAGTTTAAGAAGAGCCTGGAATCCATTACATATACCCAGCATAAGACCATCACGATTATTAAGAAGATTATGGACAGCGTCCTTTATCTTTGGATTGCGGAAGAATGCTGTAATAAACTTAGCACTTCCATCAGGTTCGTCACCGCCGCTGAATCCGCCAGGAATCATTATTATTTGTGAATTCTTGATAAGCATTGTGAATGTGTCGATAGATTCTTCAATATTTGCAGCAGAAAGATTTTTTATAACGAATATCTCTGCTCTTGCACCTGCACGTTCAAATGCTCTTGCAGTGTCATATTCACAGTTGGTTCCAGGGAATACAGGGATAAGAACACGAGGACGAGCTTCTTTAATGCTTGCACTTAAAGTTTCACTGCGGTTGAAAGTATAAATTTCCGGTTTTTCTGCTGGAGTTTTTATGCGGCATGGGAATACAGGTTCAAGTTTCTTTTCCCAAGTATCTATAAGATCTTCAAGGTCAAGTGTATAATCAGGAGCAGCAATTGTCTTTTTACTTGTAGTTGCACCGATAATTTCTTCACCATTTTCAGCATTGCCGATAAGTTCGATTATAAATGCGCCTGCACATGGCTGGAAAAGTTCAGCAGCAGAGAGCTTTTTAGCAAATTCAAAACCTATGCGGTTACCAAATGACATTTTGGCAATACCTTCAGCAACACCGCCAAAGTCAACTGCCCATATAGCAGCAGCTCTTCCATCTGCAATAATTTTTTCTACCTTGTCAAAGCATTCTCTTATGCTGTCGAATACAGGCAGACCGTTTTCATCATACTGTGGACGAATCTGTATAACTGTGCTGCCGGCTTTCTTAAACTCTGTAGATACCACCTTGTCAGCGTTTGCAGTTGAAACAGCAAATGAAACGAGTGTAGGAGGTACATCGATATTTTCAAAAGTACCGGACATTGAGTCCTTGCCGCCGATAGAACCGCAGGAAAGCTCAAGCTGTGCTTTGAATGCACCGAGAAGTGCAGCCATAGGCTTGCCCCAACGTGAAGGAAGGTTCTGAGTTCTTTCAAAATATTCCTGGAATGTCAGCCAACAGTGATGCCAGCTTCCGCCTGCTGCAACTACCTTTGCAATAGAAGAAACAACGGCACACATTGCACCATGATATGGGCTGTTTGAGCTTATAAGCGGATTAAATCCCCAACCCATGAGAGAGCAGGTATTTGTTTCACCACGCAGAACCGGGATCTTTGCAGCCATAGCCTGTGATGGAGAGAGCTGATGTACTCCGCCAAATGGCATAAGAACAGTACCTGCACCAATAGTTGAGTCAAACTTTTCAATAAGACCCTTTTGAGAGCATACATTTAGATTTGACATAAGATCAAACCAGCTTTCAGCACGATCTTCCATCTCATTTACAGGAGAAAGCTTTGGAGCGTCTATAACTACATCTGTATATTTAGGTGCACCGTTTGAATTTAAGAATTCACGTGACAGATCAACAATAACATTGCCGTTCCACTTCATAGTAAGACGTGGATCAGCCTTTACAACTGCAACGATAGTAGCTTCAAGATTTTCTTTAGCAGCTTCACGCAGGAATCTGTCTGCTTCCTTTTCAGAAACAACAACAGCCATACGTTCCTGTGATTCTGAAATAGCAATTTCAGTGCCATCAAGGCCATCATATTTCTTTGGAACTGCATTGAGGTCAATGTCCAGACCATCTGTAAGCTCACCGATGGCAACAGAAACACCGCCCGCACCAAAGTCATTGCAGCGTTTTATCATTTGTGTAACGAATGGATTGCGGAAAAGTCTTTGAAGTTTACGTTCTTCAGGTGCATTACCCTTTTGAACTTCTGCACCACATGATTCAAGTGATTCAATAGTATGTGATTTAGAAGAACCAGTTGCACCGCCGCAGCCGTCACGACCTGTCTTACCGCCAAGAAGAATTACAACATCGCCTGGAATAGGAGCTTCTCTTCTTATATTTGAAGCAGGAGCAGCACCAAGAACCGCACCGATCTCCATACGCTTTGCCATATAACCCGGATGATAAACTTCTGCTACATGACCTGTAGCAAGACCGATCTGGTTGCCGTAGGAGCTATAGCCGTTTGCAGCACCCTGAGTGATTTTTCTCTGTGGAAGTTTTCCTGAAATAGTATCTGCAATTGGAACAAGAGGATTGGAAGCACCGGTAACACGCATTGCCTGATATACATATGAACGTCCGGAAAGTGGGTCACGTATAGCACCACCAAGACAAGTAGCAGCACCACCGAATGGCTCTATCTCAGTTGGATGATTATGTGTTTCGTTTTTGAACATAAGGATCCAATCTTCATCTCTTCCGTCAATATCAACCTTTATCTTAACAGAGCAAGCGTTTATCTCTTCGCTTTCATCAAGATCATTCAATTTGCCGTCCGCTTTGAGCTTGCGTACTGCAATAGTAGCCATATCCATAAGAGTGATAGGCTTTGCATCTCTGCCAAGTTCACTGCGTATTCTTAAATAATCGTCATATGTTTCTTTGATATATGGAGTTTCAATATCAGCATTTTCAATATTAGTAAGGAATGTTGTATGACGACAATGGTCTGACCAATAGGTATCTATCATTCTTATTTCAGTGATGGTAGGATTACGCTTTTCGGTATCGCGGAAATATTTCTGGCAGAATTTAATATCTTCCAGATCCATTGCCAGACCGTATTCTTTTATGAAATCGCTTAGCTGAGCAATTGTAAGCTCTGTAAATCCGTCAAGAGTTTTTACAGTTGTAGGTATTTCATAATTTGCTTCAAGTGACTCTGGAAGTTCCATAGCAGCCTCACGGCGTTCTACAGGATTTATGAGATATGATTTTACTTTTTCAAATTCATCATCGGTTATATTTCCGCTGATAATATAAATTTGTGCAGAACGTACACGGCAGCGTTCACCCTGAAGCAGAATTTGAATACACTGTTCACAGCTGTCAGCTCTCTGGTCAAATTGACCCGGGAGATATTCAGTTGCAAACATACGCTGACTTCCGGAAATTTTTGGAAGTTCCTTGTATACATTGTCAACAGCAGGTTCGGAAAAAACTGTTGGTATAGCCTTTTCAAAGCTTTCAGCAGTGAGATTATCCGCATCATAGCGGTTTATAACACGAACGCCGGTGACACTTGTACGCAGTGCAGTTTGAAGGTCGCTCAGAACAGATTGAGCTTCAACTGCAAATTCTGGTTTTTTTTCTACATAAATTCGATAAACAGACATAGTAATACTCCTTCATGTTTGATCATGTTTGATTTGCATGACTGCTGGCAATATGGCCATAACAGCTTGCTTCATCATTCTCTTCTATTGTAACATAAAATAATGATTTACGCAAACTTTTTTTTGGATTTTTTTCGTAAACTTTTACAACTGTACCGTCCGGAGCGTGACCTATATGAAACTCATTGTCTTTTTCCTGCTCAAACAGTACCGGAACAGTATGTCCTATTAAACTTTTAAGATGTTCTTTTTGTAAGGATTCTCCAAGCTTTTGCAGAATATGCATACGTTCTGTTTTAACTGATTCTTGTATCTGATCAGGAAATCCAGCTGCGGCAGTTCCGGGTCTTATAGAATATCTAAATACATGGATTTTAGCGAATCCTATTTTTTCTGCAAATTTTAAGGTTTCGCAGAATTCTTCATCAGTTTCACCGGGAAATCCTACCATAATATCAGTTGTGATCGCACATTCCGGAAAATATTTTTTTACCAGACAGCATAGATCTTCATATTCACTTGCAGTATACCGGCGGTTCATTCGTTTTAAAACACTGTCAGAACCGCTTTGAAGTGACAGATGGAACTGAGGACAAAATCCGGGAATATCTTTAAGTGCTTTTAGCATATCTTCTGTTATTCTTTCCGGTTCAAGCGAGCCAAGCCTTATGCGTATATCATTATTTTCTAATATACTTGCCACGCATTTTACAGCATCAAGCAGTGAACCATTCCATTCTTCACCATAGAAAGCAAGGTTTATACCGCAAAGCACTATTTCACGGTGACCGGTATCAATGAGTTCACGGGCTGCTGTGTGGAGTTCTTCTATTGGCATAGATCGACATCTTCCACGAGCATATGGAATAATGCAGTATGTGCAGAAGCAATTGCAGCCGTCTTGGATTTTTAAAAATGCTCTTGTGTTTTTTGAAAAGCTGTCGCATCTTAAAATTTCAAATGAATCTCTTTTGCCATATGGTTTTACCATGCATATTTTCTTTTTTGTTTTGATGTATTCTTTTATAAGTTCGGGCAGGAAGGTTCTGTCTTTAGTACCTATTATAATATCTATGTTGTTAAGCTTTGAAGCTTTTTCAGGAAAAGCCTGTGCATAGCAGCCTGTAAGAACTATTATGATATTGGGATTTTCTTTTTTTAGTTTTTTTATAAAATTCTGCACACGGCTGTCGCCCGAGGCTGTTACGGTACATGAGTTTATAACAGCAATATCTGCACATGATGTTTTATCTGTGCTTTTAAACCCGTGTTCAATGAGAAGTTTCTCCATACCGGCAGTTTCGCAGGTGTTGACTTTGCAGCCAAAAGTATAAAAATAGCAGAGCAAAATATGTCCTCCTTTTAATAGAATCCTTGGAATAGAATTAAAGTGAAATGTTACGGAATTTCCTACAGATTTATTATAAATGGTTACGAATTGTAACCTATTTTTTCCTAGTATGTACCAAAAATTTACCAGCTTTCGTTGTAATGAATAAAAGCCTGAATCAGTGGGACTACTCTATTATACTATAATAACGAAAATAAAGCAATCGTATTGACAAAAAAATTAAATCGTGGTATGCTATGTACATCAGAAGGAAAGTAGATAACTGCATGATCTGCTTGAGTTTTCTGATTATGCATCCATAATGGGACGATTAGTTATTGGTTCTTGGGAGGTAATGAATTATGTATGAAACAATGGTAGAACTTAAAGCGATTGACGATGTTAAGAATTTTGTAAATACCGTAATGCTGTTTGATTACGATATTGATCTGGTTTCCGGCAGATATGCAATTGATGCAAAGTCAATCATGGGTATTTTTAGCTTGGATTTATCCAAGGCAATAAAGCTTCAGGCACACACTGAAGATCCGGAAAAGCTGATAGCAGCAATTGATAAGTTTATTGTAAAGTAAACTTGGTTTTTCAAAGATTGAGTAGAATAGTAGAGAGGGGAAAGCGGCACAATGTGTCGCTTTTTTCTTTTATTGGCAAATAATTATGGGTATATGAAATGATACAGCGGCATAAAATAAAGCATTAGAAATGGATTAGAAATAGAAAGGTATGATGTGCTTTGAAAAAGCTTTTTTCTATAATAATTTGCTTGATATTCGGACTTAATGTATTTGCCATTCCTGCTAAAGCCGAGGAAGGAGAGCCGGTGGCATCAGCGTATGTTTTAATGGAATGTAGCACAGGCAGAGTACTTAGTGAGTATAATGGTCAAAGCAAACAGCCAATCGGACATCTTGCCAAGCTTATGACAGCACTTATTGCAGGTGAACGCATTGAATCTGGACAGTGGCAGCTGGATACAGAGCTTACGGCATCGGACTGTGTAAGCGGCACAAAGGGTGCGGTAATATGGCTTCTTCCGGGCGATACTATGACTGTAGAGGAACTTTTAAAAGGTCTTATCATAGGAAATGCAAATGATGCAGCAGCAGTTTTGGCGGAAAATATAAGCGGCAGCAGAGAAGATTTTGTCATGGATATGAATGCACGTGCATTTGATTTGGGTATGCGTGATACACGTTTTACAAGTCCTGAAGGTTATGATGATGAAAATTCATATAGTACAGCCATTGATATAGGTTATCTTTGCAGGGCTTTATCTGAAATCGAATGTCTTGTACCATATTTTATAACATGGCGTGATTTTTTGCGTGATGGTGCAACAGAACTTGTAAATGAAAATACATTTGCACGAACATATGATGGTATGATAGGCTGGAAAGCTTCTCATTCCGAAGATTCAGGTTGGTGTATTGCAGCAGGTGCAGAGAAAGATGATATGAAGTGTGCTGCTGTAGTTTTGGGTTCTCCGGATGAAGACAGCCGCTTTGATCTTGCACGAAAGCTTTTAAAAGATGGATTTTCAAAATACACAATTACTATTCCGGGATTTTCCTCTGAATTTATGAAGCCTGTAGCTGTTAGAGGCGGCATTTCAGAAAATGTCGACATAGAGGCAAAGTCACTTTATGGACTTGTAGTTCCAAAGTCGGATACATCTTTAACATCAGTAATGGTTCTGCCGCTTTATGTTCATGCACCTGTTGAAAAGGGCAGAAAAATAGGAAGTATAGCATTTTATAATGGTGACTTGATGATGCTTGAAACAGATCTTGTGGCTAAAGAAGATGTAGAAGCAATGACTATAAGAATGGCTGTTGAGAAATTGTTGGTTAAGTTATGCAAATTGTAATTGATAAAATTGTGCAAACTGAATAAGAATTTGCGTAGCACTTGCAATTGAAGTCAAAATATAGTATGATATAAATGGTAAATTGGTGGGAAAGAGTCTTTTATGCGTTTATGCGTGGACGTATTCCACAAAAATGGAGGAATGAACAATGTCTTTAAAGTTAAATACCAAATATCTGGCTGACTTTATGAATGAAGATGAGCTTGCCGGAATTCGTCATCAAGTAGAAGCATCTGCAAAAATGCTTCATGAAAAATCAGGTCTTGGAAGTGACTTCCTTGGCTGGTTGACTTTACCGACAGATTATGATAAGGAAGAATTTGCAAGAATCAAGGCTGCTGCAAAAAAGATTCAGGGCAATTCCGATATTCTTATTGTTATCGGTATAGGAGGTTCTTATCTCGGTGCACGTGCTGCGATAGAGTTTTTAAAGTCTACACTTTATAATAATTTGAAAAAAGATACACCGGATATTTATTATGTAGGAAATAGTATCAATCCAACATATCTCAGTGAGATCGTTTCACTTTGTGAGGAAAAGGATTTTTCTGTAAACGTTATTTCCAAGTCCGGTACAACAACAGAACCAGCACTGGCATTCAGAGTGTTCAAGGATCTTGTTGAAAAGAAGTACGGCAAAGATGGAGCAAAAGACCATATATTTGCAACAACAGACAAGTCAAAGGGTACTCTTAAGGAACTGTCTGATACAGAAGGTTATGAAACATTCGTAGTACCTGATGATGTAGGCGGACGTTTTTCTGTTTTGACAGCAGTAGGTCTGCTTCCTATCGCTGTTGCAGGATGTGATATTGATGCTCTTATGGCAGGGGCAGCACAGGCTCAGCAGGATTATACGGCTGATTTTGAAAATAATGATTGCTATAAGTATGCAGCAATTAGAAATATTCTCAGCCGCAAGGGCAAGGCTGTTGAAATGCTGGTATCTTATGATCCTAATTTTGTTATGATGGCTGAATGGTATAAGCAGCTCTTTGGCGAAAGCGAAGGCAAAGATAACAAGGGTCTGTTCCCGTCAGCAGCTGTATTTTCAACAGATCTTCATTCTATGGGTCAGTATATCCAAGAAGGTTCACGCATTATGTTTGAAACTGTTGTTGATATAAAGAAGCCAAAGAAGGATTTCTATCTGGAAGCAAATGATGAAAATCTTGACGGCTTAAACTTCCTTTGCAATCAGAATATGTCTGTTGTAAACCGTAAGGCTCTGGAAGGTGTTATCTTGGCTCATACAGAAGGCGGAGTACCAAATATTATTCTTGAACTTGAGGATACAACAGAAAAGAGCCTTGGCTATCTTATTTACTTCTTTGAAAAGGCTTGTGCAATTTCTGGTTATCTGCTTGGAGTAAATCCATTTAATCAGCCGGGTGTTGAGAGTTATAAGAAGAATATGTTTGCTCTGCTCGGCAAGCCGGGTTACGAAGATCAGAAAGCTGCTCTTGAAGCAAAGCTTGCTGATTAAGCTTTTTTTGCGGTTTAAGCCGCATAAACATAAAATAAACGCAACAAGAAATTAAACAGTGCCGCTTTGGCACGAAAGGAGTTAATTATGATTAAACTTATTACCGGTAAAAAGGGCAGCGGCAAGACTAAGGTTCTCATTGAGAAGATCAATAGTTCAGTAAGTGCAACAAACGGCTGTCTGGTTTGCATTGAAAAAGGTGCAACAATTCGCAGCTCTATAAGCTACAAAGTTAGATGGTGTGATACAGAGCAGTTTTCTGTTGACAGTTTTGATACATTCTATGGCTTTATTGCAGGTATGCTTGCAGGCAATTATGACATTAAGGAAATATTTGTTGACGGTATCTTCAAGATTGCAGGTTCTGATTTTGATGCTCTGGGCGTTATGCTGGACAAGATCGCAAAGCTCACAGGTGATGATGTAGAAGTTGTATTCACACTTTCTGCTGATAACAGTGAACTTCCTGCATCTGTTACAAAGTTTATAGACTAATTATATACTAAGTACGGAGAATGCGGACTTTTTTTAAAAAAAGCTTGACAAGCTGCTATATTTTAGTATATAATAAATGTTGCAATGCGTGAAAGGAAAGAAGTATGAATCTAAAACTGCGTGAAGTTTTTCAGGTAGAAGGACTAAAAAAGCCGATTCAGTATGAAATTGCTCTGGAGGAACTTGAAGATGTTCATGGTTATAAATTTGCAGAACCTCTTAAGGTCGAGGGCGAGATCGCCAATCGTGCGGGAATAGTTACGCTTAAGTATAGTGTGCATTGTGTACTTGATGCTGAGTGTGACAGATGCCTTAAGCCTTTGAAGCAGGAGTATACTTATAATTTTACTCATACAGTCGTTCCGACGCTACACAGTGACAACAGTGCGTATGATTCGTATATTGTAGCTGAAAATGACAGCATTGATATGAATGAGACAGCAATAACAGATATGCTTCTTATGCTGCCAACAAAAATTCTTTGTTCGGAAGATTGTAAGGGGTTGTGTTATATTTGCGGGTGTGATTTAAATGAGTCTACCTGTGACTGTCTGAAATAAGAAGGAGGTGCCAACATGGCAGTACCAAAGAATAAGGTGTCCAAAGCAAGACGTAATAAAAGACGTTCTGCTGTATGGAAGCTGGAAGCACCAGCAATGAGCGTATGCCCAAATTGTGGTGAGTACAAAGCTCCACACAAGGTTTGCAAAGCTTGTGGTTACTATAAGGGCGTTGCTGTACTGAAGATGGATGCTGAATAAGTCATCTAAGATTTGAGGAGGAGAGGCGGAGTAGTTCGTTTCTCCTCTTTGTCATATTAAAAAGTATTTATAAAAATAAAGGAGATGATAAAGAATGGCATTACCAGTTGTAGCAGTTGTAGGTCGTCCTAATGTTGGAAAGTCAACACTGTTTAATAAAATGATTGGCAAACGTTTATCTATTGTTGAAGATACTCCCGGTGTTACACGTGATCGTATTTATTCAAAGTGTGAGTGGCGTGGACGTCAATTTATGCTGGTGGATACAGGCGGTATTGAGCCAAACACTACAGATATTATATTAGCACAAATGCGCAGACAGGCAGAGCTTGCTATTGAAAATGCTGATGTCATAATACTTGTTACAGATGTTCGCTGCGGAGTTACAGCTGATGACAGCGATGTTTCAGCTATGCTTCAAAAAAGCGGCAAACCTATTGTTCTTGCGGTAAATAAGTGTGACTCTATAGGAGAACCTCCGCTTGAGCTTTATGAATTTTATAATCTTGGAATCGGAGAACCATTTCCTATATCAGCGGCTCATGGTCATGGAACAGGAGATATGCTTGATACTGTTATTGATATGCTGCCGTCAGAAGAAGAGTTTGAAGAAGATGATGATGTTATAAAGGTGGCTATTATTGGCAAGCCGAATGCAGGAAAATCTTCTCTTGTAAATAGAATTGCAGGCGAAGAGCGTGTTATAGTATCTGATATTGCTGGAACTACACGAGATGCTACAGATACTGTTATTGAAAATGAACACGGAAAATTTGTGCTTATCGATACAGCAGGAATTCGCAGAAAGTCAAAGATCACTGAAAAGATAGAACATTACAGTGTTTTAAGGGCATATATGGCTGTTGACCGTGCTGATGTATGTTTGATACTCATTGATGCAGTCGAGGGATTTACAGAGCAGGATTCAAAGGTTGCAGGGTATGCACATGAACAAGGCAAGGCATCTATCGTGGTTGTAAATAAATGGGATCTTATTGAAAAGGATAATAACACTATGAATGAATATATGACTAAACTTCAAAATGATTTTAGTTTTATGTCATATGTGCCTTTTATATTTATTTCAGCAAAAACCGGACAGAGAGTGCATAAACTTTATGAGATGATAGATATGGTTTATCAGCAGAATCAGATGCGTGTATCTACCGGTAAACTTAATGATGTACTTGCATATGCTACAACAAGAGTTCAGCCGCCATCTGATAAGGGCCGCAGACTTAAGATATATTATATCACTCAGCCATCCACAAAACCGCCTACATTTGTAATTTTTGTAAATCGTGCTGATTTGTTTCATTTTTCATATCAGAGATATATTGAAAACCAGATACGTACTTCGTTTGGCTTAACAGGAACACCTGTTAGATTCATCGTTCGTGAACGTGATAAAAACGATGATAAATAAGGACGGTGAATTTATTTTATGAACACAATGCTTTTATTGGCAATTGTTTTATCTATAGTCTTGTCTTATCTGCTTGGCAGTTGTAATTCTGCAATTATAGTGGGAAAACTTATAAAACATGATGATATAAGAAATTACGGCAGTAAAAATGCAGGACTGACCAATACACTGCGATGCTTTGGCAAGGGCTGTGCTTTGCTTACACTTATAGGAGATCTTGGAAAAGGTATTGTTGCTGTTTTATTGTCTAAAGGAATATGTCATATGCTTGACGTATCTATTGCAGGAGATGAAAAGGTTCAATTTATAGGATATATCGCAGGAATTGCTGCAATTTTAGGTCACGTTTTTCCGTTGTACTATAATTTCAAGGGCGGAAAAGGTGTGCTTGTAGGTGTATCGATATTTATTGTTATTGACTGGAGAGCATTTTGCATAATGATATTGATATTTGCAATTATCTTGTCAATTTCAAAATATGTTTCTCTTAGCTCTATTATCAGTGCCGTTAGCTGTCCTATAGTAACGCTTATATTGCAGCTTGTGCTTTATCCGGGAAGACCACTTTGGTATACTCTTTTGAACACTGCAATGACAGTTGTAATGGCAGCATGGATCATTTTTATGCATCGCAGCAATATAAGCCGTTTGAAAAATGGCACAGAAAACCGCTTTTCCTTTAAAAAAAGCGAGTGATTTTTTAATGACTAATAATTAAACAGTTATACAAAGGAGGTTACATAATGGCAAATATTACGATTTTAGGTTCTGGCGGATTTGGACTATGTCTTGCACTTACAGCTTACAGAAATGGTCACGCAGTAAAAGTTTGGTCCAGATTTCCAGATGAGATTGAGGCGATTCGCAAAGACGGAGAACATAAGCAAAAGCTTCCTGGAGTTCCAATACCAAATGAAATAGAGCTTACAAGCAGCATAGATTGTATAAATGGAAGCGATTTGGTAATATTCGGAATACCGTCAAGATTTGTGCGTGATACTGTACGCTTAGCAGCACCTTATATTACATCTTCAATGATCGTGGTAAATTCCGGCAAAGGACTTGAAGAAAGTTCTCTTAAAACATTGAGTCAAGTATTCCGAGAGGAACTGTCTGACGAAATGCCTTTGGTAATATTGACAGGACCTTCTCATGCGGAAGAAGTGGGTATAGGAGTGCCTACAACCATTGTGGCAGCATCTGATGACGAAAAGGCAGCAACAACGGTTCAGGAAATACTCAGCAGTCAGACGCTAAGAATATATATCAGTTCTGATGTAATAGGATGTGAAGTAGGCGGAGCTTTAAAAAATATAATAGCACTTTGTGCCGGCGTTTGCGATGGACTTGGCTTTGGAGATAATACAAAGGCAGCTCTTATGACAAGAGGTATGAATGAAATAACAAAGCTTGGTCTTGCAATGGGCGGCAAGAGAGAAACATTCAGCGGTTTATCCGGCGTAGGCGATCTTATAGTTACGTGCTGTAGTATGCACAGCCGCAACAGAAGAGCCGGAATACTTATAGGCGAAGGAATGAGTCCGGAAGAAGCTGTTAAGACAGTAGGCACGGTAGAAGGATATTATTGCTGTCAAGCAGCTTGGGAACTTGCACATAAACTTGGTGTTTCAATGCCGATAACGGATCAGCTTCATAATATTTTATTTGAAGGCGGCGATGTTAAAAATGCATTGTCTGAACTTATGATGCGTCCACGTAAGCGTGAATGGGATTCTATAGATAAATAACAAAAACGAGCTGGCGACAGCTCGTTTTTGTTATATTTAAGGTAACATAGCACAAAGATTGTGCGTCAGATGTGAAGTCAGATTTATTGTCAGATGAAATAAAAAATGCAGTGAATACTTTGTGTATTCAAAAGGCTTTTTGTGAAATATGACAAGAAATATGCAAACAGATGACGTACAGAGCCGTCAGGCGAGCTTTGTGTGGTGTTGCCTTAATAATATCGGAAATCGGAAATTTCAAAAAGAATCGCATGGTAAGGAGTTATGATATTTCCGCCTAATATGCTTTTCCTTGGAGAAGCAAGTTTTAATTCAGAATCTGCATCTACTGCCGGAAAACGTAGTGATATAAACTTATTTTTGCTTTCTGTTGAATCGATTATAAATCCATTATAACGTTCAAGAAATTTTCTTATTATAATTTGCTCTATTTCATATGTGGGTATATCTTTATAAATTGGTGTAAATTCGCTTAGTAAAGGCGGTCTTTCAGGCAGTTCTTCATCTGTATGGATAAGCTTCATGTTTATTACAACTTCATCTACGATTTGGGAATATGAAATTTTTAGCTTATAAATGCCGGAATATTTTTTTCTTAATGTCAATAAAGCACAAAGCAGGAAATATTCCATTCTTTTCCATGATGCTTTTATATAGATGTCGTCTGATTCTTCAAAAATTATTTTTGTTTTTCCTCTAGGGCCAATTACATTTTTGCAATTTTCAGAAAATGATTTAATTATTTCAGAGCAATTCAGAATCTCATCAGCAAGTTCATCTTCTTTATAATATCTCAGAACTTCTTCCAAAAGATATTGCTTTTTTAATATTCTTGCACAGCAGTGCATTATAATATTTGTCTGTTCATTTAGTCTTTCAGGTGAAATATAATCGTCCTCAAAATCTTCAAAGTAATCGTTTAGTTGAGCAGCTGCAGCTGAAATGCTCATGGATTCACTTTTTGTCATTGCAAGTTCATTTTCAATATTTTCTCTTGTGTATTTGTTTTCAAGGTATTTATAGATTGCCGGAATGTTACTGCATGATATTATATAATATTCATCTGAAACATTAGTAAGGTGATAGTCATAAATAATGCCGTTTGCAGAATATGAATAATCTCCGCTTGGTATAGAACCGCTTTTTGGAAGGCGGAGGATCTCTGCCGGAGTATCGCTGTGTGATTCAAATGGAGTGTGTTTTTTGTTTTGCCAGATCAGTTTACGCATAGCATCAATAATTAAAATGCAGGAAGAGTCATTCTCATAAGTTGTCTTTAAAAGGGTAAGAATATCGTTGTTCATAGTGTTGATCTCCTTTCATAGCAATATTGTATGTTTTTATTATACTATTTAACTTAAAAAAATGAAAGTAAAAATTGATTTTTTTTAAAAAAGTGTGATTTTTTTGTGGTTTTCAACAGTTTTAAACTGTTTTATGCCATAAATTTAGATAAAAACATAAAACTTATATTTAGTTTACATTGTTTTTTATGAAAGTGCTTGAATTTTTCTGCAAATTGGTGTAAAATAGAAATATAAAAATTTAGGAGGTAAATTCCAATGTCAGTTAAAGTTGCTATTAATGGTTTCGGCCGTATTGGCCGTCTTGCATTCCGTCAGATGTTCGGTGCAGAAGGTTATGAGGTAGTTGCAATCAACGACCTTACAAAGCCATCTATGCTCGCACACCTGCTGAAGTATGATACAGCACAGGGTGGTTATTGTGGTAGAATCGGTGAAGGTCTTCACACTGTAGAGGCTGATGACGAAGCTGGTACAATTACAGTTGACGGCAAGACTCTTAAGATTTATGCTAAGGCTAATGCTGCTGAGCTGCCTTGGGGTGAAATCGGTGTAGACGTAGTTCTTGAGTGTACAGGTTTCTATGTATCCAAGGCTAAGTCACAGGCTCATATCGATGCAGGTGCTAAGAAGGTTGTTATTTCTGCACCAGCCGGTAATGATCTGCCTACAATCGTTTACAATGTAAACCACGAAACTCTTACAACAGATGACAAGATCATTTCTGCTGCATCTTGTACAACAAACTGCCTTGCTCCTATGGCTAAGGCACTCAATGATTATGCTCCAATCCAGAGCGGTATCATGAGCACAATTCACGCTTACACAGGCGATCAGATGATCCTCGATGGTCCACACAGAAAGGGTGACCTGAGAAGAGCAAGAGCAGGTGCTGCTAACATCGTTCCTAACTCAACTGGTGCTGCTAAGGCAATCGGTCTGGTAATTCCTGAACTGAACGGCAAGCTCATCGGTTCTGCACAGCGTGTACCTGTTCCAACAGGTTCTACAACAATTCTTACTGCTGTAGTTAAGGGTACAGATGTAACAGTTGATGGCATCAATGCTGCTATGAAGGCTGCTGCTACTGAGTCTTATGGTTACAACGAAGAGCCTATCGTTTCTTCTGACGTTATCGGTATGAAGTATGGTTCTCTGTTTGATGCTACTCAGACAATGGTTTCCAAGATCGCTGATGATCTGTATGAAGTACAGGTTGTTTCTTGGTATGACAACGAGAACAGCTATACAAGCCAGATGGTTCGTACAATCAAGTACTTTGCTGAACTTGCATAAGTTTGTTTTAATTTAAGTGAAAGACTGCTGTGCCTTGGTGCAGCAGTTTTTTTATGTTGACAAAGTGGACAGGAAATAGTATAATAAGTAAAATAAGAAAGGAAGTGGTGTAATGCTGCAAATGGAAAATGTAAATGTTCATTTTGGTGCTCAGACGGCTCTTGATAATTTTAGTTTTAACTTTGAGCCAAATCATATATATAGTCTTATAGGGCCTAATGGGTGCGGAAAGAGTACATTTATGAAAGCGGCAGCCGGATTGCTTAAAAATTATACAGGAAATGTTCTTTACTGTGGACAAAAAGTACGTACGGCTGAGCGAAGCAAAATAGCATATTTGCCAACACATCCGGTGTATTATAGGTATATGAGCGTTGATGATATGGGATCGTTTTATGAGGAATTTTTCCCTGATTTCAGTCGCAGTGAATATAATAGCATGATAGCGTTTTTCGGCTTGAATCCTAAACAGAAGCTTTATGGAATGTCTACCGGTATGGTTGCAAAGGTTCGTGTGGCTGCAACACTTTCACGAAATGCAGATGTGATCCTTTTGGATGAGCCGATTAACGGTATAGATATGATGGGACAAGAGCAGGTATGGCAGATTATAAAATCAATAAATCTTGATGGAAAAGCAATTATAATTTCAAGTCATATGCTTGACCAGCTGGAAGGTGTGTGCGATTATGTTGTTATGATGAACGCAGGCAGGGTGATATTTCATGGAGATATGGCTCAGCTTCGTGTTCAATATAAAATGTCTGTATCTGAACTTTACAGAATGATATACGCTCAATATTTTCAAGCAATGGCTATGGGAGGAGGTATGATGCAGTGATGTTGAAGCTTCTTAAAAATGAATGGAAAAGGTATCGTCTTTTTTCTATAATAATGATAGGTGTATCAGTGCTTGTAGGACTTTTACTTATACTTGCCATGTTTCTTGCTTCGTTTTACGATGATATTGATGATTCTGCAATATTAGTGGCAGGAAATATTATACTGGTGAGTTTAATTATTTACTGTATTCCTTATGCTGCGGTGGTATATGGCATATTGTCTTATTCTACCGATATTGGCAGAAAGGGAATGATATTCCTAACGCCTGTTCCTACTTGGAAAGTAATTTTGTCAAAGCTTATTTATACATCTGTATTCTTTGTTATTCTGTATGCAATAAGCCGGTGCAGTATAATGATTACATATTCAGATGTGGCAGCATCTGAAATTTCTAAAGCTTTCAATTTGTTTTCTTCTATCTCTATTTTATTTAGAAGCGATAATGTGGTTTTAAATATACTTGTTTCGTTTATGCAATACTTTTTCTCAGCTATACATATGGTTATATTGGTTATGGCAAGCATTTCACTTGGTCGCTTTTCTGCGAATTCTGTAGGTGTACAGGTGTTCTTGAGTATACTGTTCTATATCGCTATTTCTATAATCGAAAGTCTTGTTTCATTGCTAATAGTTATGATCATGGATATGTTTAATTATAGCATAGGTACTTTTAGCAGTTACCATATTATTACATCTTGGATAGGATTTATCATATCTATAGTTTTTTCAATAGCACTTTACATAGTCAGCGTTTGCCTTACAGATAAAAAAGTAAATTTAGTTTCATGATATATAGAAAAACATAGCTTATTAAAAAATTCATTTATTTAAGCTATTGACAATAGTAAATATATGAGTTATAATAAAAACATACCTTATCAAGAGTGGCGGAGGAACTGGTCCTGCGAAGCCCGGCAACCTGATTGCAGTAATGCAAAAAAGGTGCTAAATCCTGCGGTTTTGACCGAGAGATGAGGATTTCGAATTTAAACCGAAATCAAGCACTCGTTCAACGAGTGCTTTTTTGTCGAATATTTAAAATATTCAATGCATAGTGTTTTGCATAATTTTTTGTGGAGGAATGATAATATGAGCCGTTATTTATTTACATCTGAGTCAGTTACAGAAGGACATCCTGATAAAATTTGTGATCAGATCTCCGACGCTGTACTTGATGCGATACTTGAACAAGACCCTATGGCACGTGTTGCCTGTGAAACAACCGTTACCACAGGAATGATTCTCTGTATGGGAGAAATAACAACAACAGCTAAAGTAGATATTTCCCAGATTGCCCGTGATGTAGTGATAGATATTGGATATGACCGTGCAAAGTATGGCTTTGATGGATATACATGTTCTGTTTTAACATCGATCGACAAGCAGTCACCGGATATTGCAATGGGTGTTAATGATGCTATAGAGAGCCGTGGCTCTGATGAAACTGCTACAGGTGCAGGAGATCAGGGTATTATGTTCGGCTATGCCTGCGATGAAACTAAAGAGCTTATGCCGCTGCCGATCTCACTCGCACACAAGCTTTGTATGAAGCTTGCTGATGTACGTAAACAGAATGTTCTTTCATATCTTCGTCCTGATGGTAAAGCTCAGGTTACTGTTGAATATGATGACGGCAAGCCTGTTCGTATAGATACAGTAGTTGTTTCTACTCAGCACGCACCTGAAATCCCTATGGAACGCATAAAGAGTGATATTATGACTTATGTCTGCAATGAAGTCTTACCGGCTGACATGATCGATGATAATACAAAATTCTACATCAATCCAACAGGAAGATTTGTTATCGGCGGACCTCAGGGCGACAGCGGACTTACAGGCAGAAAAATTATAGTTGATACTTATGGCGGATACGCACGTCATGGCGGCGGAGCATTTAGCGGCAAAGACCCGACAAAGGTTGACAGAAGTGCTACATATGCTGCAAGATATATTGCTAAGAATATTGTTGCAGCAGGTCTTGCTAAACGCTGTGAAGTTCAGCTTGCATATGCTATTGGTGTTGCTAATCCTGTATCAATACTTATTGATACATTTGGTACAGGCAATGTTTCAGAAGAAATTCTTTCAGAGGCTGTAAGAAAGGTATTTGAGCTTACACCGGGCGGTATTATAAAGATGCTGGATTTGCGTAAGCCGCAGTATCGACGCCTGGCTGCTTATGGTCATATGGGAAGAGAAGACCTTGGAGCTGCATGGGAACATTGTGATAAAGTTGAAGAGCTGCTTGAGGCTTGCAAGAGATAAAGATTATTTTAAGAGGAGCGTTTCAATTGCGGAACGCTCTTTTTCCATATAGTCGGCATTTTCATCAGTCGGACAAAATGTTGAATCATAACTGTATAGTGCAGTTCCGAGCTTCATATCACGTACAAGTTTTACTTCCTTTGATGATATGGAATGATCGTTTTGCCATTCATATTTTCCGTTTCCTGCATATATATCTTCTTTGCCCATTTTATATGTACATATTCCTATTACAAGTTGAATATTGCTGTCTGTTGTCATTTCCTTCCAAATAGCAGCTGTTTCCGCAAATGGAGCAGTTTCATTTTTCAAGCCAAAATAAATTTGAGGAACTATATAGTCGCAGTAGCCGTCTTGACTGCACCATTTTTTTACATCTGAATATTGTTTATCATTTCCATTCAGCGTTCCTTGAGGACTTATTCCAAAAAGCACATTGGGGTTTTCACTTTTTATTGCATCATATATTTCTGATACCATTAAGCTGCATTGTTCTTTTCTGAATTCAGATAGATTTTTTGAATTGCTTTGTTTAAATGCATATGCGTCAAAGTCAGTATTTTCTGTAGGATAAAAATAGTCATCTATATTGATTCCGTCTACATTGTAATTATGTACTATTTCAGCAGCACCCTTTGCAATAAATTCACGTACTTCTGTATATGCCGGACAAAGCCACCAGCGGTCACCTACGAGTGACATATACTTCTCTTTTTTATTATCATCAGAAAACCATTGTTTTAATGTAAAACTGTCGTCCATTTCATTCATTTGAATTTCTGATTGGCATCTTAGAGGATTTATCCACGCATGAATAGAAAGTTCCATTTCATGAGCAGTTGAAATCATTATATCAAGTGGGTCATATTCACAGTTTGGCGACATGAAAAGTCCTTCTGAAAAAAGCTCTGAATTATAATAAGCATCACCAAATGCTCTTACATGAACATAAACTGTATTTATACCAAGTGATTTAGCATTTGAGAAACGTTCTTTTATGGTGGTTGTAAATTCTTCCTCTGTTTTTCCAAGCAGAATATCAGGGTAATCATTTGCTGTAAACCACATGGCAGATTGAGGTGAATAATTAAGCGGTTTATATTCTAATTTGTCAGAGTTAATATTATCTGATGGATTTTCTGTATCTATTCCAAGCTGCAATGGTGTTTGTTCATAGTCATAAAGATGAATGTCATTAGAATTTGATTTTGCTGTGTTATTATCACTTGAACAGCCGCATAAAAGCATGGAAGATATTATTGTAAATAAAATAACTTTTGTAATAGATTTCATATAATCAGTCTCCTTTTTTATACAGCATATTGTATATGAGAATTAAAAATGCAGAAAATATTGTTAAATTACGTATTTCGCTGCATGCTGTACAAAGAGAGTGCCTTTAAGATGAAAAAATGACAAATTGTAACTAAAAAAGCCAAAAGATGCTATATTGCTTGCAATTGAGAGAAATAAATGGTATAATAAAAGTATGTTTTTTGAATGTGAAAATCTATATTTCATATAAGTATATAAGGAGGATATTTATGCTTACTGATATTGAAATAGCACAGCAGGCGAATATGAAAAAAATAGGCGAGATTGCCAAAGGACTCTCTATCGAGGAAGACGATATAGAATACTACGGTCATTATAAGGCAAAACTTTCAGAAGAGCTTTTTAAAAAGCTTGAGAACAAGCCGGACGGCAAACTTATACTTGTAACAGCTATAAACCCAACACCTGCCGGAGAAGGCAAAACTACTGTCAGCGTAGGACTGGCGGAAGCAATGGGTCGTATAGGCAAGAATGCAGTTCTGGCACTCAGAGAACCATCTCTTGGACCTGTATTTGGTATTAAAGGTGGAGCAGCCGGCGGCGGCTATGCACAGGTCGTACCTATGGAAGATATAAACCTGCACTTTACAGGTGATATGCACGCAATTACAGCTGCTAATAATCTTCTTTGTGCTATGCTTGATAATCATATGCAGCAAGGCAATGAACTTAGAATTGATCAGAGAAGAATAATGATAAAACGTGTTCTGGATATGAATGACAGAGCACTTAGAAATATAGTTATAGGTCTTGGCGGCAAAATTGACGGCATACCACGTTCAGATAGTTTTCAGATCACAGTTGCGTCTGAAGTTATGGCGATACTTTGCTTGTCTGCTGACCTTGCCGATATGAAGGAAAGACTTGGCAAAATACTTGTAGCATATGACCTTGATGGAAATCCGGTTTATGCTAAGGATCTTGGTGCAAACGGTGCAATGACAGCACTCCTGAAGGATGCACTTAAGCCTAATCTTGTACAGACTCTTGAAAATACACCTGCATTTATTCACGGCGGCCCATTTGCAAATATTGCCCATGGCTGCAATTCTATTCGTGCAACACGCTTGGCTCTTAAACTTGGTGATTATTGTATTACAGAAGCTGGATTTGGTTCTGATCTGGGTGCCGAGAAGTTCTTTGACATTAAATGCCGTTATGGCGGATTAAAGCCTGATTGTGTCGTACTTGTTGCCACTGTAAGAGCACTTAAATATAATGGCGGAGTTGCTAAATCAGAGCTTACTCAGGAAAATCTTGATGCGCTTTCAAAGGGTATTGTGAATTTACAGGTTCACATTGAGAATATGCAGAAGTATGGCGTGCCAGTAGTTGTTGCTATAAATCGTTTTGCTACAGATACAGATGCTGAATTGGCATTCGTTCAGGAATTCTGTCAAAAGCTTGGAGCTGATTTCTCATTGGCAGAAGTTTTTGCAAAAGGCGGCGAAGGCGGAAAGGATCTTGCAGAGCAGGTTTGCAAAACTATTGAAACAAAGAAATCTGATTTCCATGTACTTTATGATACAGAGCTTTCTATTCCTGAAAAGATAGAAAAGATCGCAAAGGAAATTTATCGTGCTGATGGCGTTAATATTACTGCACAGGCTGCCAAGGCTATTGCACAGATTGATGCACTCGGACACGGAAATTTGCCAGTATGTATTGCTAAAACACAGTATTCTCTTTCTGATGATCCAACTTTGCTTGGAAAGCCTGAAAACTTTAAGATCACTGTACGTGATGTAACACTTTCAGCCGGTGCTGGATTTATAGTTGTGCTGACAGGAAATATTATGACTATGCCGGGACTTCCTAAATCACCTGCTGCCCTTTGCATTGACTGCGATAATGATGGCAATATTACAGGACTGTTTTAATATATAGTGACTATGGAATATAATTTTATAACACACTCACCAGAGGAAACTATTTCTTTTGCAGAAAAGATTGGCAGGCTTTTAAAAGCAGGAGATTTTATAGCTTATCATGGTGACCTTGGTGCAGGAAAGACTACATTTACGCGTGGTCTTGCAGTTGGAATGGGTCTTCCTGATGAAGTATCTTCACCTACTTTTGCAATTGTAAATGAGTACCACGGCAGAGACAAAACAACACTTTATCATTTCGATATGTATCGCATAGGCAGCAGCGAAGAACTGGAAACAACAGGATTTTATGATTATCCATTAGATGAAAGTGTTTTTGCAGTTGAGTGGGCTGAAAATATAGAAGATGCATTTCCGGAAAATGTTATACAGATAAAAATCAGCCGTATAGATGATGATGTGAGAAAAATAACTATAATTACTGCCGAAGGAGATGAACGCTTTGCGTATATTGGGAATTGATACGTCCGGAACAGTTGCGGCAGCTGCCATCTATGACAGCGATTTAGATGTTCTTTTAGCACAGCAGCTTGTATATACGAAGCGAACGCATTCACAAGTGATACTTCCCTTGGTGGAAAGACTTTTTGATGATACCGGATTGACAATAGATGATATAGATAAGGTAGCAGTTGCGGTAGGCCCTGGTTCTTATACCGGACTGAGAATAGGCATTGCATCAGTTAAGGCAATTTCATTTGCAAAGAATATTGCTTGCTGTGGAGTATCTACATTAAAAGCACTTAGTTTTCAGTCGCATATTGCTGGATGTGAAATTGTATGTGCTGTTATGAAAGCACGTAAGGGTCTTGTGTATGCAGGAATTTATCATTTTGATAAAGAAGGCTTGTGTACGTCAATGGTTGAAGATGCTCTGGTTCCGGAAGAAGAACTCATATCAAATCTTTCAGAATATGAAAAGGTTGTTCTTACAGGTGACGGAGCAGCTGATTTATTTGAAAAATATCCTTTTAAAAATGCATTTCTTGCACCGGCAGAAGTCAGACTTCAGAATGGAGCAGGACTTTGTAAAAGTGCAGTAAGATGTGCAAATGAAAAGCCTTGTCAGCTGGAAGCAAGATATTTGCAGCTTGTAAAGGCTGAAAAGGACAGACTGGACAATAACAAGAATTGAGGTAAAAATAAATGAAAATTTATATTGGCTGCGACCATGCAGGTTATGAAATGAAAGCGGCAGTAAAAGAATTTCTTGAGAGCAAAGGTCATATTGTACAAGATATGGGCGGTGACGGCGGACGTGTTGACTATCCTGAAATTGCTAAGAAAGTAGGCAAAGCTGTTGTTTCTGATGATGGTTCAAGAGGTATACTTATTTGCGGTACAGGTATAGGTATGTCTATAGCTGCAAATAAGGTAAAAGGAGTTAGAGCAGCACTTTGTGCAGACCATTTCTCTGCCAAATATACAAGACTTCATAATGATGCAAATGTAATGTGCATGGGTGCTCGTACATTGGGCGTGGGAGTTGCATTGGAACTTGCTGAATTATTTATTGACACACAGTTTGAAGGCGGCAGGCACGAAACAAGAGTGAATATGATTCATGATATGGAAGAGGAATTCTAAAGTTATTTATAAATACTAAAAATAAAAAGGACTTATGCAGATTCAAACTTTGCATAAGTCCTGTCGTTTTATATAGACAAATTTATATTTAATAACAAGTTTTAAAATGTATCATATGAAACAGTTTCAGAAATAGGTTTTCTCATATTTTCTGCATCATGACGCTCCGGTGATTTATAAAGCGCATCCGGTGCAGTGTAACCCAAAAGAAGTACATTTACAGGCACATATTCTTTTGGAATATTGAATTCATTTCTAATTATATCAGGTTTAAATCTGCACATCCACAATGATCCCAATCCTTGTTCTGTTGCAGCAAGTATCATATGATCTGTAACTATAGTAGCATCAATTTCGTAGATATTATGTTCATCATATTTGCGTACCCATGAACATTCAGTTTCTGCACATATTATAATTGCACATGGTGCATTATAAAGACCTGGTATACCGGCGGCTTTAGCCATTTTTTCCATTCCATCAGGTGTATTTACTACGAGTATTCTTTGTGGCTGTGCATTAACTCCTGTAGGTGCGACTCTTCCGCACTCCAAAATATAGTCAAGCTTTTCTTTTTCGATTGGCTTAGGCAGGTATCCTCTTACAGAATATCTTTTTTTAGCAAGTTCCAGCAAATTCATAATCCTTTCTGTTGAGCGAGTCAGCATTAAAAATTAAAATAAAAACGAACTGCATGAACAGCTCGTTATATAAAAATTTATAATATAAATTGAGAGGTAAAACGTTTAAACACACAAAAGACACATCATGCATATTATCTTATGTGAGTTATAAAATACGTTCTATATATATTATACATTATATTTACCATAAAATCAATATGCTAAAAGTCTAAAATACTAATATTGCACTTGTGTAACATGCACAAGTATAGACAAAAAATATTAAAAAGCAAGTTGAATTTAGGCAATAACAACTAAAACTATATTTTTTTTGAAAAAAAGCTTGACAAATAATTCAAGATAGTGTATAATATAAAAGCTGATTACAGAAGATTTGATTTATTTAAAAGTCTTTGGTTAGCCGTTGATAAAAAAGTTTAATAAAAGTGGAGAGATGTCCGAGTGGTTTAAGGAGCTGGTCTTGAAAACCAGTGATCCCGCAAGGGACCGTGGGTTCGAATCCCACTCTCTCCGCCAAATATTTTTTTGCAGAAATACCCAAGTGGTGAAGGGGCTCCCCTGCTAAGGGAGTAGGTCGGGAAACCGGCGCAAGGGTTCAAATCCCTTCTTCTCCGCCAAAACCGCTAGAAACCCAGTGTTTATGCTGGTTCTAGCGGTTTTCTTTTTGTCACAAGCAAAGAGCGGAAAACAGGAAAAAACTGAGATGCCTATGCTTTATAGTTAGCACTATAGTTAGCAACACAGCA
>CALESG010000116.1 GCA_937907215.1 uncultured Ruminococcus sp. | reverse complement strand
ACTTTCCTGTCGGTCAGTCACTTTGTCGGTCATCGTGGCTTATACAGAATCACCAATGCGTATCATTATACAGTTCTGTAACTGCTCTTCTTGTTTAAGGAAGATTCCCCTCAACGCAAGCATATCTCTATTTAGAAGATAGCCCTATCCTTGGGTAGCCAGGTCCATCCGGCTCTCTCGGACGCTGTCGGCAGGTACCCTACAGCTTCATGGGTGTTACTGAAGTTATCTCTTGGCTTTCTTTTGAAAGCTTTGGTTCCGCCCTAAGAACCTCTCCCCACTAATGTTTTTCTCGTCCAAAGGACACTAAATATGTCCAACTGCATTTTAATCAATTAAAAACAAAAAGTCCGCAAACCTGATGTGGTGATTGGTTTGCGGACTTTGATTTATGTGAACGCTGAGTACGTAGTATCTTAGCGTAACATTTTTTCTATACATGTCTGCTTTGTTAAGATCACCACTACTTCAACATTGCACTGCAAAGATAAGTCGTTTTTTAATTATGAGCAAATATTTTTTCATCAAAAAATGCAATTAACAAAATATTAACATCCGAATGTAGTTTTGCCTGTTGTATATATATTGTACACATGTGCGATAAGTTGATTTCTAATTCTTTTTGTGTACATAAAATAAGTATCGTAAATCACTCAGAACCAAATGTATAAGAATTTTATAGTGTACATGATAAAAAATTTCGCAAAATTATTTTTGTATGGTTGATATTTTGATTAAGTTTGCAGCGTAAACATTTGAACAACCATAAAAATGATGAGTATGAAGACATGATTAGAGGAAAAGGAAAACTAATGAAGGTTGCAGGAAATACAGTTTATAATGAACTGAAAGATGTATGCAGCAAGTTGCCAGACAATGAATATTTATTTGTTATCTGTGACAACACGAAGAATAGGAATTTACCTTATCTTTCCTACTTCTTTTCAGTAGTGTTAAAGTACATATCTGATTCTCTTCCGGATCATCCAAGTACTACAGCACTTTACAAATTTTTTGAGGATATGTATGCTCCGATACATACCGTGAAGATAAATGGCGAACAATTTGAATATTGCGAGCTTAAATCGGAGAAATCAGTTGATGTCAACAACATTATAGAGAAAGTTGTTGAATATGCCCTGAATGAATGGGGCATTGAGGTTCCACGAAATGAGGATCTGAAAGACCCTGCTCTTCGGGAACTGCATAGCCAAGCCTACTTAAATCAAGAGGTCGATTGGAGCAATTTTATCTCTTCGCAAAAAAATAAATCTAAAGATGAGCGAAGAATTGAAAAAACTAAACGCATTTGAAGCGTTTAAATTAACTCAGCAAACTTATGCTGAAGCAGAAGAAAAAGCAAAGGTAGAAGCCGGAACACCGAAGGTAGAGCGCTTCCGTATCGGTGAAGATGGAGAGTATTCAATCCGTATCTTACCGCTTGCACCTAATTTTGATGAAGATGGCAATGTACTTCCTATGGACCGTAAGGGTTATGAATATGCAGTTCATCAGCTGTTCATTGCAATTGACGTTCCAAGCAAAAAGGGCAAGAACAAAAAAATCAACATTCCAGTTATTCGGACCACTGACAAGGAAGTCGGTTATTCAGTTGACTTGATTGACACCTATGTCAAAATTGCCAAAGAAATGTATTCAGACGATGAAGAGCTGATTAAAATGATTTCTGGCGGTTCATTTGGAGGTGGTTTACGTTGGAACTATCAACATGCAATCATGGTTCTTGACACATCATCAGACAAGGAACGTGCAAAAGGACCTCAGTTATGGCAATGTTCTCACGCACAATACAAGGAAATTGATGCAGCGAAGATGCGTTTGTGGAAGGAATTGCGTGCTGATGATGGTCAAGAAACGTGCCCTATTTCTGGATTTACAGATGCATACCCTGTAAAAGTTATTCGTTCAAACAGCAATAACAGAGTTGAGTACACGATTGAAATCGGTCGTAAAACTCTTGACATCAAAGAAGAAGAGCTTGAAAGACTTCTTGCTTTGCCGAGAATCCCAGAGCAAATCTATCGCTATACAAAATATCAAATGGAGGCTACGCTTGCTTTCTTGAAGCAGTATGATGAAAAGCATGATATGGAAGTATGTAACGAACCTGACTTTAAGGAAGCTGTAGATAAATTGGCTGGCGAACTTCCAGCTGATGACACATCTCACTTTGACCTCACAGGTGCTGCAAACAAGGAAGAAGATAAAGGTAAGGTTACAATTGATTCTTTGTGGGGTGAATATGATATGATTATTGACCAAGATCTTGGTGAAAAATCTGATGAATACCAA
>CALESG010000115.1 GCA_937907215.1 uncultured Ruminococcus sp. | reverse complement strand
GCTGTATCTTTGAAATCGTCTGTTCCAAAGAACTCAGCGGCAATTTTTGCAGCCTTGTTTCTGGTGATGTTGTTCATCTCAATCTCGACCCCGATGGTCTGATTTTTAAGGTTCTCAATCTGCTGTGCGGTCTTTGCGTTCATTGCGTTTTCCTCCGTAATTTCGGTGTTTTTCAAGGGTGTGTCCCTTTTGTTGTATCACATATTACCGCATAACGAAGGATAAAGCAATACCATTAGTACACGATCTTTTTGGCTGTATTTCTGCGAATCATTGTGTAATTTACAGTCTTGCTATACTTGATTTTGTATGGTATACTTACATACAATGGAGGAGTGGCTCGCTTATTTTTTGCCCCCACGTTCAGTCAGAATTGCAACGGAGTCCACATCAGGAATCACTGCAAGACTGCTGCCATTATGCCACTTCACATGGACATTGCCGATGTCATCGACAAACATCACTTCTCCGATCGTTCCGACAGGCGGTGCTTGCTCATCATCCATTGAAATGAGCTGCACCGTTGTTCCTGTCGGATATTTTTCACGGAGCATTGCAAGCTGTCTTTCATTCGGAAATTTCATTTGAACCCCCTCCCATTTCTGAACGCCGAACTACCTGTCAGATTGCGGAGCAGAACCTTTCTCGCCGCCTTAAAATCAGTGCCAATCATACCGATTCGGAGCAGAAAGCACCTGAAGGCGTACTTCTCATTATCACTGGTATCCGGCTTGTTGTTGATGCGGTTCTGATTTTTGGCGAACTCGCAGAGCATAGAAATGAACGTACAGTAGGCATCTGCGTCACCGCCCTGTTCAACCATAAACCATGGGAAATCCACGGTTTTTTCATTTTTTATAATGTCAAGACTGTCGGTTTTGAAAGCCGATTTAAAAAGTTCACCCTTGTTCTCAATGATACGCCTAATTCTGTTCATCGTCCTTTCACTGAGTGAATCCAATGGCATCTGAACGGTGAGCTTATCAGGTTCTGCATTGACTTCATAGTGGAATCCTGTATTTGCCAATTCTGCGAGAATTTTTTCATCAACCGCTTCGGCAGTCAGAACCGAGTCCTTATTCAGCATGAAATTTCCAATTTGATAGCTGAATGTCGGAGCACCGAGATACTGCACCGTATTCCCCGATATTTCAGCGATTTTTTGCACCAGAGCTTTTCGCTGTGATTTTTCGATATTGAATTTGATTTCCATATATGTGACCTCCTGTTTTCACCGTCTCTGCGGTCTTTTCGTAGTCACATATTAACTCGTTCTGCACAGAATAGCAAGTGTGACATATGACGAAATATCAGGCGGAAAATTGTTGATTTTTCGGGCGAAATATGATATAATTGGATTAATGTAGTAAGCACATAGCTTGCCCGTAAAAATCAGAATTTATTGGAGAGGCATGATTTTATGATAGATAAGGCTGAATACAATGATTTGCAGGAAATACTCAAACTGCAATATCTTTCATACCAAAGTGAAGCGGCGTTGTTTGGAAGTAAAGATATTCCACCACTGAAACAAACATTAAATGAGGTCATTAATGAATTTAATAATGGGATTATCCTAAAAATGGTCATTGATAATGAAGTCATAGGTTCGGTCCGTGCAAAAGAGCAAAACGGTACTGTCTATATAGGCAAACTTATGGTACATCCTGATTATAGGTGCAAGGGATATGGTTCAAAACTTCTTACAGAGATTGAAAGTTATTTTCCAAATAAACGATATGAGCTTTTTACAAGTACAAGAAGTAAGGATAACATTCGATTATATCAAAAGATGGGATATACAATATTTGATTGCAAAGCGGTTAATGATGAATTGCAATTTGTGTATATGGAAAAATGCAAATTCTAATTTCCATCAACAACAAACAGGTGCAGAGCTTATAATTCTGCACCTATTTTACTTAGTATCAGTCCGTTCACAATTTGCTCCCGGATTGGCATAATAAGCGATTCCTGCAAGGACAAACCAAGCATTGCCAATATAAATTCCGTTTCCCCACATTTTATAAGCAGCACTATCGGAATACGAATTTTTCAGCCATTTTTCCACCATTTTACGGCTTTTCGGCTTGGTGGATTTTCCCATTGCCTTTCGGTGCGTTTCAAAAATATCATACCACCGGTCAATTTCTTCATCGGTCGGATTTTCAGTTTCAAGACCATCGCACCACCACATCGGCATACCTTGAAGCAATGCACATTCCTGCGGAGTAAGCCGTCTCACAATGTATTCAATTTCGGGAGTGCTGTCGTTGACCAGCGGTGGATCTTTGTAGTCGGAAGCCACAAGGGTGTTTGCTTTTTCTTTTTCGGCTGCTGTATGATAGGAACTTTTGCTTGTGGAGTATCTGGGATGAGCGATTCCACCTGCACCTGACGCAACCAGTGTAGGAGATTTTTCTTCCTCGATCTGAAAACTGAAACGGGCATTGTATCCCTGATTCATTGCGGGTCTGCCGATTCCGTAGGAAACTGCATGATTTTCCGTACAGTTCAAGGTGTACATCGTATCGGATTTCTTATAGCCGTCACCGTGATGCGAAGGACGTGAGCCATTGCCTTCAACAACAACGATTCCACCTTGATTTTTTGATGCCAATTGATTACTTGTATCAATAGTTCTTGCTGTATCAGCTTCATAAAATCCGCTGTCTGGATTATCCGACATCATGGAATTGCTGTGCTTGGAGCAGATTCCGTAAGCTTTCGGAACAAATAGAGTCTGGTCATTATTACAAGACAGCGTTGCGGATTTATCCTCTTGTATCAACGCTCCTCGACCGCCAATTCCATGTCCGCACCTGATTTTTAGCGTGGCAGGAACAACTCCCGCACGAAGCGTAGGAGATGTTTCTTCCTCAAAACCGATACCACGAGCCTTTGCCGAATGCTCTGTGCAGAAACCTGCGGACTCCACCACAAATGGCTGATTATTGCCGCCTGTTCCGTAAGTTGCTGAAACAGTCTGAGCTATGGACAGCGGACCTGTATATCTGGTGTCCTGAGAGTGATTTTCAAACATCATCCCTGTACTGCCTGTCGTTCCAGAGCAATCTGCAATACTTCGGGCAGCTTCTTTCCACGCTCTGACGCTCTCCGCAGAATACCCAGACAAGCCCTCGGACTCAAATAATATTTTCGGGGCACATCCGCCATCAAAATCTGCGACAAGGTAGATACGCATTCTTCGTTGGGGCGTATACCAGTATTGTGCATCGACTGTTCGCCATGCGAGAGAGAAATTATCTCCCAAAATTTCTCCTGCCTTTGTCCATTTCGCAGGTTTAGGGACAGATACTGCTGGGTCTTTGACTTTGCAGAGTTCTTCAAGGACGCACCGGAAATCTTCTCCTGAGTTTGAGGAAAATGCACCTCCGACATTCTCCCACACTGCAAATCTCGGATATTTGCCATTTGTTGCACACCTCATTTCCTTGATAATTCTGATTGCCTGAAAAAACAGTCCTGAACGCTCAGCATTCAATCCGGCTCTTTTTCCGGCGACCGAGAGGTCGGTGCATGGCGAGCCGAAAGTAATAATGTCAACGGGTTCAATTTCTGCACCGTTGATATGATTGATGTCGCCAAGATGCTTTAAAAAAGGCAGTTTTTTGGTCGTTACTCTGATTGGGAATGGTTCAATTTCTGATGCCCAAATCGGCGTGATTCCGGATAATATTCCAGCGACCGGAAATGTTCCGCTACCGTCAAACAAACTGCCGAGCGTTAATGTTTTATTCATCGGTAACCTCCTCGGTCGCATTCCTGCAAAGTGCAAGAAAATCATTTTTGATGATTGTGTTCTTGTATTGGTCGATAACAGCGGGAATTTCGTGCGAATACACAGGTCTGCCGATGATGCCGGAGAGATAGTCATACAGATATTTCAGGTCATTGCCCTTTAACATCGTAATATCTGTATATGCTGTAATGATTGCACATTCATGTTTAGTCATCAGTTGTCTCCTTCGGTTTCGGAACATCTGCATATTCAATACGCTGTCCATCACGAATCAAGTACACATCA
>CALESG010000114.1 GCA_937907215.1 uncultured Ruminococcus sp. | reverse complement strand
TTGTTGTTGTTGTTGTCGTTGTAGTAGTTGTTTCTTCTGTAGTCGTTGTTGTTGTTGTTGTTGTCTCTTCTGGTGTTGTGGTAGTTGTTGTAGTTGTAGTAGTTTTTGGTTCTTCTGTTGTTGTAGTGGTGGTTGTGGTAGTTGTTGTTGTTTCTTCTGTAGTCGTAGTTGTTGTGGTAGTTGTTGTTTCTTCTGTAGTCGTGGTTGTTGTGGTAGTTGTTGTTGACTCTTCTGTTGTTGTAGTTGTTGTTGTTTCTTCCGTGGTCGTGGTGGTAGCTGTAGTAGTTGTAGTGGTAGTGGTGGTTGTAGTAGTGGTTGTTGTTGTTTCTTCCGGAACTTCAAGATAAATCGCACCGTCTACAACCTCTGCTGCGTCATAATTAAACATATTATTTCCTTCATTGTCAAGGAACTCCCACGGTGTACGATTATCCTTCAAAGCAGCAACAGGGAATACATAATATGTCTTTCCATCTACAGTTTCAGTTGAAATACCAAGCTCTTTTGCCAATGATACAGCTTCATCATAACTCATATTTGTGTCATATTTATACGTCAAAATATATGCACCATCAGCCGCCTTTGTAACATTATTATTACCTATAGCAGCTGCAAATATCATAGGTTCAGATACAACCATCATGGTGTCGAGCCAATCGTAAGCATCACCGTTTTCATAATCTGCAAATGTGATAAACTGATTAAGATTTTTATCAAGCTGCATCTTGCCACGAACGCCTTCAGAGCCGGTAAAGTCATTAAATACATTTAACGAAACTTCTACATTTCCTGCATTCCATGAATCCTTATCATAGTAATTCTTGGAGATAACAAGCTGAACTAAATCATCATAACTTGGCTCTTTATCAGCAATAATATTTACATAACCAACTTTTTCAAGTCTAAGTCCGTTATATTTATAAAGATTCTGTTCGTTTTTATTAAGCCACTCCCAGTTAGAATAATCAGTATCAATATAAATTGGGAAAGGATAATAATTTACGCCATTTTCATCGGTAACCATTTCAATGCCATACATACTTGCTGCCAGCTTTACTGCTTCAGCGTCCTTTACATTATATTTAGCACCGAATATAAGCTTGCCGTCTTCAAATACATTTTCACTGATTTCAGTTGTATTAGAAATAAATATTAAATTATTAGAATTTAATGTCCAAACTGCATCTCCATACTGATAATCCTCTACAGGAATAAACATACCATCAGTTTCTGGCTCAACTACTGCCTTCAGAGCATCGCTGAGAATATATTTACCACGAATACCCATTGTAGGTTCTGTAGCATTATATGCCATAAGACCAACGTTTGCTGTTTCACCAGGAGTGATATATTTACCGCCTTCATCATTTGCAGCACCCATTTGAACATAAAGATCAGTAGGAACTACCGGCTGTTCAGCAAGAATATAAACAGAACTGCTTTCCTTGAGTGTCAATTTATCCGGATAAACATTCTTCTGATTAGTATCAAGCCATTCCCAACCGCTATATGTAGGATCAATTTTTATTTCAAAATCATAAACCCATGTTCCATCATCAAGTTGAATTGGCTTCATGCCATACTTATCAGCTACGCTTCTTACTGTTGCTATATCAGCTATCTTATAGCCACCGCCAAATATAAGCTCACCATCTTTAAATACACCCTCACTGGCATCTGCATTATTTGTAAGGAATACAAGTTCATCAGCATTTATCTGCCAGCAATCTACGCCAAACTGGAAGTCTATAGCTGGGATCCATCTTTTGCCGTTGGAATCAGTATATACATCAGGTTCAACGATTTCTGCAAGTGCATCACTAAGAGCATATTTACCTCTTATAGCCAAAGAAGGTTCAGTGGCATTATGTGCGACAAGTCCGAAATATGCATCTTCTCCAGGACTGATGTAAATTCTTCCGGTTTCATCATCAGCTGCACGTCCAGCCATTTCTACCCATAAGCCATCATAATTTATTGTTGTAACTTTTGTTGTAGTAACAGTCGGCTGAGTTGTGGTAGTAGTTGTTGTTGTGGTGGTTGTGGTTGTAGTGGTTGTCGTTGTAGTTGTAGTTGTAGTAGTTGTTGTGGTGGTAGTAGTTGTTGTAGTGGCAGTAGTCGTTGTTGTCTGTGCAGGTTCTACAACTATATTAACATAGCCGCTTAAAAGCTGCATTTCACCTGAGGCATAAAAATTCTTTTCTTTATCATCTGTCCACTCCCATGTAGGAAATTCGGTATCAGGAAAAACTTCAAATGCATAATAAGTTTCACCCTTTGAATTTATTTGTGGTGCAATACCATATTTTTGGGCAGTTTTTATTACTGTGTCTGCATCGGCAACATCATAAAATATACCAAATATCATTTCATCATCTGGGAAAGGTTTTTTTGCAGCATAAGTTGCATCAAGAATAAAAACATTCTCATGTGCATTTACATTCCAATAACCAACTCCTTCATATCCATCTTCTGAGAACAAGAAGTCTTGACAATTGAACCAATCCTTAACTTCGCTTCCGTCCGGCATAGGTGAAGGTTTAATAACTTCATTAAGTGCATCACTTAAGATATACCTGCCCTTGGCAGTAAGCAGTTTTATGCCTTCCTTTTCGGCATTCTTAACAGCACATCCAATAGCAGCTGTTTCACCTACATTTACAAATTCGCCTTTTCCGTCATCTGCACGACCTATCATTTGAAGTGCAAATCCGTCAACATTCTTTGTAGTAGTTGTTGTTGCTGTAGTAGTTGGTGATGTAGTTGATATAGTGCTTGAACTTGTTGATACACTTGTAGATGTTGATGTATCAGTTGAATCTGCTGTTGTGCTTGTAGTGGTAGTTGTTGTAGTACTTGATGTAGTAGTTGTTTCTTGAGGTGTAACAGGAAAAACTAATGTTACATAGCCGTTTTCAGTTTTAACATCAAAATCATCATCGACTTCACTGGCAGCATAAGCATTTGCCAAGCTTATTGGTACTTTATAACCAGTATAAGTTGCAATTTCGCCATTATTTTCTACTGCTCTATACTCATCATTTTCAAACACATAGCCTTCGCCGTCAATTTTTAATTTTTTAACCAACGCCAAAGCTTTATTTGAATCAGCAAGTTTAAGATGAAATGTCAGGATAGTTGTATCATCAGTCGATTCAAATAACTCATTATTGGCAGCAAACATCCACTTGTATGTGCTGCAATCAATGTTTTTTCCAGCTGCAATAGCATTTTTAAACGCATCACCAGCCGTTGCCGTTGCCGAATCAACAAGCTTGGCATCCTGACTCTGATACGTTGATATGTTCAACTGTCCGCTGTTTACAGCCTCTACATAGTCACCGCTTAATTTGTCTACTTCAACTGTAAGGTCAACAGTATCACCCGGTTTACCGATAGCTTCACCAACAGTAAACGTTATTCCCGTATCCGCAGCCATCGAACTTAGACTAAATCCGGCAGTTGCTGTGGTAACTGCTGTACAGCAAGCAGTTAAAATAGAAATCACTTTTTTTAACTTCATTTTATCTTTTCCTTTCCACTATATTTTTAAATATTGTATTTGTGCGATAATTCATTAAACAAAAATCGCATTCTATCTCGCTTGGTTTTTTAGTCAGACAATACTGACTCATCCTGAAAAGACAGTATGTTTTCCATTGCAACATAATAAGTTCAAAGAAAATCTGCACTAAAGAACCTAAACATACATTTATTATATCAAATATAGTTTAAAATTGCAATAGTTATTTCAAAATTCTTTTCAAAAAATTAGTAATTTGCACCGTTTACACAATTTTATACTAAGATATCAGGTCATATTTCACAATCAAAGTATATTGTTTAAATTGTGCAGCATTCATTTTTTATTATAATTTGACTAAAAAATTGTTTTTTCTTTATCAACAAAAAAAGGCTGCCGCATTCAACTCATGCAGCAGTCTTTAAAAAAATTGTTTCAATACTATAATTCTGTTCTCTTTCTTATAACCGAACCTACAGGAAATTCCTCACTGCACGGAAACTTTATTTTCATCATGGCATGATTTGCCGTTTCTATGATCTCGTCATTGCCATTATAAAGCTGACCATTCAATGCGATTTCTACAGGCGGCTTTTTGGGTGCAAGAACTTCTATAATATCATTTGCGAAAAATCGATTTCGCTGCGTACCATATACAAATCCGTTCTCACACTTATCAACCACTCCTATTACATCCGAAGCTTTAAGATAACTGTTATCTTCATATCTCTGACAATTACTTGGATGTCCAAAAAAGAACCCTGTACAATAATCACGATGACTTACATGATAAACTTCATTATGCACCCATTCCGGAAGCGGCTTTCCGGACATATATGCATCAACCGCACTGCGATAGGCATTGGCAACAATAGAAACATAATATGCCGACTTTGCCCTGCCTTCAATTTTAAGGCTGTTGACACCTGCTTTTACAAGTTCAGGAATATAATCTATCATGCAAAGATCCTTTGAATTCATTATATATGTTCCCGAATCATCTTCTTCAACCGGGAAAAATTGTCCCGGTCTTGTTTCTTCCATAAGATGATACTTCCATCTGCACGGCTGGGCGCAAGCACCTCTGTTGGCATCTCTTCCAGTAAGATAAGCTGACAAAAGGCATCTTCCTGAAAATGAAACACACATCGCACCATGAACAAATGCTTCTATTTCCAAATCGTCTGGAATATTTCGTCTTATCTCTGATATATCTTCAAGCGACAATTCTCTTGCCAAAACCACTCGACGTACACCCATATCATACAAAGCATTAGCAGTTTCATAATTTACAATGCCTGTTTGAGTAGACATATGAATCTCCATATTTGGAGCATATTTCTTTATCATTGAAAGCAGTCCAAGGTCTGCAACTATCAAAGCGTCAACGCCGGCATTTTGTGCATCTAATAAAAATTCCGGAAATGCACCGATCTCATTATTACGTGGAAGTGTATTGCAGGTAAGATAAACCTTAACATTCTTTGAATGTGCAAAATCCACCGCTTCTTTTAACTGTTCTCCATAAAATCCAGCAGTCGCCGCTCTCATAGTAAACTGTTTGCCGCCTAAATATACAGCATCTGCTCCAAAGTCAACAGCAGCCTTTAAACGTTCTGCATCGCCTGCCGGTACAAGAACCTCAGGCACTTTAATTTTTTCATTTGCCATACTTTTTTACTCCGATGCCTCCGTAGTAGTTGTTATATCGCTGTTTTCATCGGCAGCATCACTAACTGCTGTATCTGTACTGTCACCTGATGTAATTGTAATAACCGGTTCTGTGGCAACAAACTGATTTCCTTTAACTTTCTTTATCCAAGCCTCATGTTCGGCAAGTGTTCTGGAGAAATAAGTTTCCTTTGTATTGATATTGGAATAAAAATAGAAGTAATCTGTTGAAGCAGGATACAACGCTGCCTGAATTGCATCATAACCCGGGTTGCATATAGCACCTGCTGGAAGTCCATCACAAATATATGTATCATAACTATTAAACAGCTCTTGATCGTATTTATCAATATGAGGCTTTATAACATCTTCCACATAACCACCTGTAGGGTCAGATTGTAATTTCGGGAAATCCTGAGGATTATTAAGTCGATTCCAAAATACAGATGAAATACGTGTCATCTGATCAAGCGAACCTGCTTCACGCTGTATCATAGACGCAATTATAAGTGTATCGTCAAGAGAAATTCCAAGCGTTTCCATACGTTCATAATCACGATCTGTTATTTTATCATTGAAATTTCTGAGGATCTTCTGGCATACAAGGTCAACGTCCATATTAGTATAGAACTGATATGTATCTGGAAATAGATAGCCTTCCATCTTATAGAATTTACCGTTTGTAAAGCTTGGAAGATGTGATTCATATGCAAGTCCGCATTTTGACTTGTTATTAAAATAATCAATAAAATCATCAGCGTCACATACACCTTGATCTTCAAGCAGATCTGCCGCTTCCACAATGGTAATTCCTTCGGGAAATGCTATATTTACAACATCTTTGCTGCCAAGTGACGGTGAAGCCAAATTTTCAAATATTGTATCATATGCCATATCAGGACGCAATTCATGGTCACCTGCTGTAAAATTAGCATCCTTTCCGCTAAAACCGGCAAACACTTTAAAAAGTGACGGATATGTAATAACACCTTCTTTTTCAAGAATATCTGCGATCTCGCTGGTATCTGCACCTTGCGGAATGGTTACGATCTTTGTGGTACTGTCATTATTTATACCAAGCACATCTCGTCCATATACAATTATAAGCAGTGCAAGGACTATTGAAATAATAAGTATAAAAGCGGCAAGCATAATTGAACGCAAAGCTCTCATGCCCTTTTTCTTTTTTTTCTTCTTTTCTTTTCCGCCTACTGCATTTGTCTTTTTCTTATGCATTTGCGTCTGACTTATTCCGTCAAGATCATCGTAAAGTGAATCTTCCTCTGTACGAACCTTTGTATTTTCGTTTTCCTTCGCTGCCATCTTGCTTCTGGCTGCTCTTTCCTCCAAAATATCAGCTGCACGAATCATTTCCGGTGTCGGTGTTGGCATTGATTGTTCAGGTGTTGCTGCCGGAGCTTCTTCGGGTGCCGGTGTTTGTATTGGTGTTTGTATCGGCTGCTGTAAAATTTCAGATTCTTGTTCAATATTGTTTTCTGCACCGGACAAAGACTCAATCATTGCAGATTCCGGTGTTGTTGATTCCGGTTTGCGTTCAGGTGTTTCAACAGCCGCTGCACTCACATTACGATTGTTTTGACTAAATTTTTTTCTATCCTCAGCTGTTCCCAATTTTTCAGCAAGCAGCTGCCGTACAATTTCTTCACTGCTGTTTGGCTTTTTATTTTCCATATAGTACCTCCACTGTTTTTTCAGTAATCAGTCCGCCAAGTCGTATATCCGTATCCTCTGTAGGAACTTTTTCTATAACGCATCTTTCGGGACAATAACCAATGGCAAATATATTTGAATGAACTGCCAGAAATCTATCATAATATCCGCCGCCATAACCGATACGTGCAAACTTTCGGTCAAATGCAAGTCCCGGCACAAGACATATTATATTTCCGCTTTTATAATCAGCTTCAGTGCAAAAGCTTTTAGGCTCAAAAATACCATATGCACCTTCTTCACAGTCGCTTATATCTTTTATAATATAAAATGCCATTTGCTTTTTCGGCAAGCATTTTGGAACAGCTACAGTTTTGCCATCCTGAACTGCTCTTTTAATTATCTTTAATGTATCAGGTTCACTTCCTATAGATATAAATGTAAGCAAAGTATCAGCCTGCTTATACAATGAAGAATCAAAAAGTTTTTCCTGCATTTTAATGTCAAGTAAATTCTTCTCATCAAGAGAAATGCTTGCTCGCAAAGCCTTCATATCTCTGCGAAGAGTGCTTTTAGCATCAGTTATTTTATCCATACTATTTATATTAAATCTTATATTAAGTCTATGTCAATCCATGAGGATTGATTCTTTTATCTTATCTCTAACATCAATGCCGCAAAGAACTTTTACAAGCTCCAGACCAAATTCGATCGCAACTCCTGCACCTCTTGCGGTAATTATATTGCCGTCTGTTACAACGCCTTTGTCCTTTGCAATAACAGCACCATGAAGTTCTTTTTCAAATCCACTGTAACAAATGGCATTTTTGCCGTTTAAAAGTCCCTTGTGTCCAAGAATTGACGGAGCAGCACAGATAGCACCGATCGGGATATTATTCTCTGCACAATAATCAATAGCGACCTGTACTACAAGTGATGCTTCTTCATTCAAAGTACCAGGCATACCGCCAGGAAGAATTATCATTTCAATATCGTCTGTATTTGTACTGTCATCGGTAAATTCATCCTCGGTCATATCTGCTATAACCGAAATGCCATGGGAACTTGTAACTGTCTTGCCGGTAACGCCAACTGTAGTAACTTCTTTACCTGCACGGCGAAGCATATCAATAGGTGCGATTGCTTCTGTTTCTTCAAAGCCATCTGCAAGAAATACATATACCATAATAATGATCTCCTTTAACTTAAATTAAAATAACTCTAATCCAAAACTTCTTTAACTATCTTAAGAAGCTCGCTGTTTATGTCTTCAATATCTCTGATTTTGCCGTCTTTAAAGCAATCTATAACTTTCCATCCCATTTTTTCAGCAGCATATTCAGCACTTAAAATGCACTGATGCAAATATTCAAGATCGGATTCATGTATGTCCTTTTTACTGTCGTCACCATCATAACGATTCATAAGCAGCTTTTGTGACGCAGAAAGCGGAAGACTAAGAAATATCACAAGATCCGGCTTTGGAAGTCCAAGTTTGCCGTATTCATAATCTTCAAGCCAAAAAAGATAATCGTCCCACTGCTCACGTGGAAGCTTTCCCATTTGATGAATTGCATTGGATGTAGTATATCTGCTTGCTAAAATAATACTGCCGCTTTTATAGGATCTTTCCCAATATAATTTATAGCTTGCAAATCGGTCAACTGCATAAAAACTTGATGCTGCATATGAATTCACACCGCCCGGAACACCTGAAAATTCACCGCCAAGATACATTTTTACAAGTGCGGCAGATGGTTTGTCGTATTCCGGAAAGCTTACTGCCTGCAATGGCATATTCATTGCTTTGAGCTTTTCATATAAAAGACCAAACTGCGTTGTTTTTCCGCAGCCGTCTATTCCGTCAAGCACAATAAGTTTACCCATTGTAATTACCTCTCATCGCCTTGTACTTTTCACGAACTTCGCTTGACTTGCCACAGGTCATTTTTCCTTCTGTACATGCTCCAGCACAGCATGATGGTCCAGCATTCTTGAAAAGTGCCGGTGCAGCTTCGCAGCAAAGTTTGAGCATTTCATCAGCGACAGCTCGAATCTCCCACTGAGCTCTATTGCAGCAACGCAGACGGAAGAAATTTCTAAGACTTCTTACATTCATAGTAACGACCATTTTGGTTTCACCGGCATTTGGAAGAACATATCTTGCATCTTCAATAGCCATTTTTTCAGCCTTTGAATATGCTGCCTTTTCGCTGAGTCCCTGTTCCAAAAACATTGGAATATATTTCTGCTGCAAACTATCTGCAAGTATATTATATGTATTTATAGCATTGTCCATCGACTTTTTATATATTTCAGCAAGTTCAAGATCTGCTGCAATAGCCGGAGGAACTATAAATTCAAAATTATTTTGTTTAACATATCGCTGACTTTGAACAGAAAATGACGCAATTCTATGACGTGTTATCTGTGCCAAAAATGAACGTGAAACACCGTCTATGCCAAAAGTAAATGTCACGTGTTCAACAGGACTTTCATGTCCAAAGCCTGCAAGCATATCTACAAACTGCTGTGCCTTTTCATCAGACATATTTTCCATAAGTTCAGAAGCTTTACTGTCAGAATAACAAAGTTTTGCGGCAGCAGCTACAACCTTTTCAGGCATTGGTGTATAAGTTATCAGAGTTACGTTCACATAAAGTCCTCCATTCTAAATTACTTTCTTTATTGTACCATTTTAGCGGTTATATGTCAAGTTGGCAGATTATGGTTTTTTCTTACAATATCTTATAGCAAATACTAAAAAGGCAATTATATTTATTTTGAATCTACACGAAAAATAACGCAAAGCCGCTAAAGCTCTGCGTTATTTATAAATTTATTTTAAATAATTCTTAAATATAGTTCTTTTATTTCATTCATAAGAGGATACCTTGGATTAGCACCGGTACATTGGTCATCAAAAGCTTGTTTAGTCATAGCATCCAAACTTGCCATAAAATCTTCTTCTTTAATACCATATGCTCTTATATTATCATAAATACCAATATTTGCTCTAAGTTCCTCTATCTTTTTAATAAGACCATCAAACAATTCTTCGTCACTGCTGCCTTCTATGCCGATAAATCTTGCACACTCGGCATATCTCTCAAGTGCATGAGGATAGGCATATTGCGAAAATGTTGCCATCTTTCTTGGTGCTTTTGATATATTGAATTTCATAACTTCTGTTATAAGCAGTGCATTGGCAACGCCATGCGGTAAATGATGAAATGCTCCAAGTTTATGTGCCATTGAATGACATAATCCTAAAAATGCATTTGCAAAAGCAATTCCTGCCATCGTTGCTGCATTTGCCATTTTTTCACGTGCAACGGCATTGCTGCCGTCTTCATAGCATACAGGCAGATACTCAAATATATTCTTTATGGCTAAAAGTGCCATTCCGTCTGTATAATCACTCGCCATAACAGAGGCATATGCTTCAAGTGCATGAGTAAGTGCATCTATTCCCGAAGCAGCTGTAAGCGATTTTGGCTGACTCATCATCATATCAGTATCAACAACCGCCATTGTCGGCATAAGTGCATAATCAGCAAGCGGATATTTTATGCCGCTTTCCTCATCTGTTATTACTGCAAACGGTGTCACCTCTGAACCAGTGCCGGAAGATGTTGGAATTGCTATGAATATAGACTTTTCGCCCATTTTAGGAAAACTATAAATACGCTTTTTTATATCAGAAAAACGCATTGCCATATTCATAAAATCAATGTCAGGATGCTCATAGAGTGTCCACATGATCTTAGCAGCGTCCATTGCAGAACCGCCACCGAATGCAATAATAGCATCAGGAGAAAAATTCTCCATCGATTTAGCACCTGCTCTTACACTTGAAAGTGATGGGTCCGGTTCAACATCTGAATAAACTTTATAAGATATTCCCATAGCATGAAGACGATCTGTTACAACATCTATTCTTCCCGATTTAAAAAGAAATGAATCTGTTACAACAAATACTCTATCTACTTGGTATTCTTCTTTAAGCTCTCTTAAAGCTACAGGCAGACATCCTTTTTTGAAATAAACTTTTTCAGGAATACGAAGCCACAGCATATTTTCCCTTCTTTCTGCCATTGTTTTTATATTTAAAAGGTGTTTTACTCCAACATTCTCTGATATAGAATTTCCACCCCATGAACCGCAGCCAAGCGTTAATGAAGGTGAGAGATTGAAATTATACAAATCTCCAATTCCTCCCTGAGATGATGGAGAATTTACAACAAGACGGCAGGCTTTCATTCGTACTGCAAATGCTGCCAGTTTGTCTGCCGCCTTTGATGTGTCCAAAAATATTGATGCCGTATGACCATAGCCACCGTCTTCTATAAGTCTTTCAGCCTTGCATAAAGAATCCTCAAAATCCTTTGTCTTATAAAGTGCAAGTACAGGTGAGAGCTTTTCATGTGCAAAAGGTTCTTTTGAACTTGCATCTGTAACAATTCCAATAAGCACCTTTGTATCCGGAGGTACAGTAACTCCTGCCATATCTGCTATTTTTTCAGCGGACTGCCCTACAATTGCACTATTTAATACACCATCTTTCAGAATGATTTTCCTTACAGCTTCCGCATTTTCATCTGATAGTATATGACAACCGCAAAGCATGAGTTCAGATTTTACTTCTCCAAAAATACTCTCCGGCACAAGAATGGATTGTTCAGAGGCACATATAAGACCATTATCAAACGTCTTTGAATGTACTATTGAGCTTACGGCGGATTTTATATCAGCTGATTCATCTATAATTGCCGGTACATTTCCTGAACCTACACCAAGAGCAGGCTTGCCGCTTGAATAAGCCGCCTTAACCATTCCCGGTCCTCCAGTTGCTAAAATAAGATCCACACTTTTCATAAGCTCATTTGTAAGTTCAATAGTCGGCTCTTCTATGCACTCAATAATGCCCTTTGGTGCACCTGCTGATTCCGCTGCTTCTCTAATTATTTTCATCGTTTCCATAACGCATTTCTTCGCACGTGGATGCGGTGAGATTATAACGGCATTGCGTGTTTTAAGGCAAAGCAGAACTTTAAAAATAACTGTTGAAGTTGGGTTTGTTGTTGGAATAACAGCAGCAACAATACCTACAGGTTCTGCTATTTTAATCGTTCCAAACGACTCATCTCTTTCAACAACTCCGCAGGTCTTTGTATTTTTATAGGCATTATAAATATATTCAGCAGCATAATGATTTTTTATAACCTTATCTTCAACAACACCCATATTTGTTTCTTCTACTGCCATTTCAGCAAGTGAGATACGCATCTTGTTGGCTGCCATGGCTGCTGCCTTAAAAATTTCATCGACCTTTTTCTGCGAAAATGACGCAAATTCTCTTTGTGCCAAACGCATACTTCTTATAATATCAGATAACTCATTCATAAAAATATTCTCCTCTCTGTTTGTAAGAACTTGTTCTAATACAGCATTGTCCTTTTGACAAAATTCTCACATCGGCTTTGCTATAATAAATAACAGGCGGTGATTCTTATGCATACCATCTATATTGACGTACTGCTTATCCTGAATCTTTACGTAAACTGGCTGCTGCTGCGTGGCAGTGCAAAACTCGCTCATATAAGGCTGTCAACTCTGCGATGCTTTATAGCGGCTTCCATAGGAAGTCTTACCTCGTTAACAATCTTCCTACCTCAGATGCCGCTTTTTATCTCTCTTATAATCAAACTGCTCACTGCTGTAATCCCAGTTGGTACAGCATTTGGAATAACTCCGATAAGACAGTTTTTAAGATGTCTTTCGGTCTTTTTATGCACAAGTTTTGCATTTGCAGGTTTCATGTTGGCTCTGTGTTCGTTTTCAGATGCAGATCTTCTGATATGGAGTGGCAGCTGCATATACCTACATTTTTCACTTACATCACTGATTTTATGCACTGCTGCCGCTTATTTTTTATTAAAGATATTTTCATGGATAAGACTTAGATTTTTTCATTCTGATGAAAGCTATGAAATTATTGTACGTTTAGGCACTCACACTGCAAAGCAAACCGGTCTTGCCGATACGGGAAACAATCTTATAGATTGCTTTACCGGAAAAGCCGTTATAATTTTTGGAAAAGAAGCACTTTCGTCTATTCCGAATATAAACCATCCGGAAAAACTTCCCGGATACAGGCTGCTGCCATATGCTACCGTATCAGGCAGCGGACTTTTACCCGTATTTCGTCCCGATGAAGTCATTATAAAAAGCATAAGCTGTGGAAAAACAATGAGTACAGATGTACTTATTGGCATTGCCGAAAAGCAAAATTCCGCTATTTTCAGTCCGAACCTGCTTCATACACTGTGAAAGGAGAATCCTATGGGCAAACTTATTTCGTTAAAAGAATATATCAAAAAACTCTTGCAGAGTTTAATGCCAAAATGCGGTGTTCACTACATACATGGCACTGATACCTTGCCGCCGCCTCTTACCGGAACAGAAGAAACCGAAGTCTTTATGCAGCTGTCGCAAGGTGACCCTAAAGCACGTGATACGCTTATCGTGCATAACCTCCGACTCGTTGTTTATATTGCAAAGAAATTTGAATCGACCGGTATCGGCATGGAAGATCTTGTTTCAATAGGCAGCATAGGACTTATAAAGGCAGTAAATACATTTTGTCCTGAAAAGAAAATAAAGCTCGCAACATATGCGTCACGATGCATTGAAAACGAAATTCTTATGTTTCTTAGAAAGACATCTCAGCATAAAAGCGAAATCTCCATTGATGAACCTTTGAATATAGATTGGGATGGAAATGAACTGCTTTTATCAGATATTCTTGGAACAGATGATGATATAGTCAGCCGAAATATTGAATCAGAAGCCGAACGTGATATGTTAAGGCAGGCTGTATCCGGACTTGATAAACGTGAACGTGAGATTATGGAGATGCGATTCGGATTTATAGACGGTCATGAACGTACACAAAAAGAGGTAGCAGAAGCAATAGGCATTTCTCAATCATATATATCACGATTAGAAAAAAAGATAATACGCAAACTCAAAACCAGACTGGAAGCGTTCTAAAAAGCAAAAAATCTGCCGCAAACTTTTTACATTTGCGGCAGATTTTATTTTAATGATTAAGCTATCTGATCATATTTTTATATTACTTATTTTTATTAAACAGTTGGCAGCTCTGCTCCGGGACCAAGCTTGTCGGCAACTTCTACCATAAACATCATAAGTAAATTGGAATCTCTGGAATCTAGAACTTTATCATAAAATACATTTCCATTTTCCATCTGCTGAGGATTGAAATCAAGGATACCCGCCAGATGCTTATTAAGATATACAAGGTCGATCAAAGAAATGCACTTGTCAAGATTTGTATCACCATACAAAGCATTTAATGTAGGATCAAATGCAGTTGTTGTAGTGGTGGTTGTAGTCGTTGTTGTAGTTGTTGTAGTTGTTGTGGTGGTTGCAGTAGTCATTGCTGCATTAACAATTACTTCGATTTCTTTTGTCTGACCCTGAGGAGTCTTTACAGTAATAACGGTCGTACCTTCGCTCTTTGCTACAACATTGCCGTTTTCATCAACTGTTGCAATGCTCTTATTTCCACTAGTAAATGTAGAATCCTTTATATTAGACTTAAGAGCGATTTCTTCGCCAACAGTCATTATAAGCTTACCCGGCTGAACAACGAGATCTGATTCAAACATATCTTTCTTAGCCAGATTGTTTCTATCATCTGTTGTATAATAAAGTGTTACATCCTTAACAGATACATTAGAAACTTCCTTGCCTTCCTTGCCGGCATAATAAAGTGCAAGCTTGAAGTTGTCTGTAGGCTGTTCTGTACTTACATAGTTTATGCCATTGCCTGAATACTTTCCGTCTTTATCAACTACAAGACCTTTTGCAATATTGCCAGGCATTATCCACATGAATGTATATTCACTCTTGCTTGCATCTGCACTTACAAGGCTTATAGGTTTGCCTTCTGCTTCGGTCGGACAAGCGTCTGCTTGGAACCAATTTGTAGATGTTGCTCCACCGCAATTGTCACGTACAGAAGTACCGGCACCCATAACGATTGTATCTACAGGACTTGCAGACTTTAATGTAAAGAGAATTGCATATACATCACAGGTAATATCGTAGTTAATATCAAAATCTGAATATTTAAACTCTGTACCTGTTGAAGAAAGAGTTTTTCCACTATATGTCTTCTTTGCATTAGACTGATAAGGGAATGTGATGGACTGTGTATAAGTAAGAGCTGCGCTCTCAAGCTCAAGTGATTCAAGAGGAGTGTATTTCTCTGCTTCAATTTCACCATACCAAAGCTGAATTGAAATAGTATCAGCATCTTTGACAGTTGTATAAGGAACTACTTCCTTTGGAACATCCCATGTTACATTTACATAATCGCCAAAGTTCTGATCTACAAGATTCTGACCTCCGCCTACATTAACGCCAAATTTAATATCAGTTCCATTAGCCTTATTGTAAGCGTCAATGCCGTCCATTGTTTCCTTATAAGCTTCTACACCAAGGTCATTGTACCAATAACCGGAATTCTTATCGGCTTTAAGTCCAGCCTGATTCTTAGTCCACTCTGTATCTGCCACTGAGTGACCTTCAACATTCAGACCGCCGCCATACATTACACGTGTAACATTTGTACCCTTAGGTGCCCTCATTGCAACACTAAGAGATTCAATATTGATCTCTGTTGATTCAGACTCGCCTTCAAAAATACCAAAGTCTGCATAAGAGAACTTGTGGCTGTTGAGTGGCAGACCTTCCTTACGAATCTCCTCTTCTGACTTCTTTATAACGCCGCCGTTAGGAGATACTGTGGCATAAGCATCTTCACTATAATCTTCGCCATCCGGGCTTGGAGTAAGTATAACAGGTGCACCATACTTTTCAGAATAAAAATCTGCAATATCATCTATCTTCTTTGTAAGAGTAGCTGTTATTGTAGCAGTGCCGTCACCATTGTTATTAAATGTATAATTACCGCTTGGATTGTTGCCTGTCTTATAGCCTGCTCCGCCCGTGTTTTCTGAACCGGTTTCAGGTGCTTCACCCATACTTGTATCTGTTGTACCGTTTACTGTAATAGAATCCAGTGTGATTTTTACCTGCTTGCCGTTTATATCCTGTGTATAGCAGTTCTGGAATTCAAATGCCTTTTCACCATGAGTATCATCATAACCAATATTTACGCCGCTAAGATCAAGTACAATTGAAAATTTAGAGGCATATGGTCTACAAGTTTGACCTGTCTTGGTAATATTCTCCCACCATGGATCTGCATCTGTAGAAATACCCATGTAATATGCAAACTGTGCAATATCCGTGTCAGCAGACATATTAAATTGAAGTGTCTTGATTCCACTTGTTGCCAGCTTCTTTACATCATCTCTGTAAGAAACATCGTCTTTATTTGTAACTTCACCCTTTGAGTCTAAAACAGGTATCTCAAATGTTCTTCCAACTCTAAACTCGTTTCCTGCTGCATCTGCTGTAATGCTCGTTGTGAACATACTTGATGCAGAAACAGTCATTCCGGCAAGCATAGCTGCACTGATCAAAATTGCACCAAGACGTTTACCTATTTTTTTCATAAGATAATCTTCCTTTCTGTTTGTCAAAATATTTACGTTAAAAAGATAATTTGTTCATCTTTGCCATCAAAGTTATTATATCATACATATATTAACTATATATATATATTTATTGAATAAACTTATTTAAGCAGCTCCCGAATGTAGATTTTTTTGTTCATTTTTTGTACAGTGTGCCGAAACAAAAAGACAGCCATAATTTAATTACAGCTGCCTATATTATATATATTCTGTTATTATCAATCTAATGAATATTTTAATTACTCATCATTCTGGATCGGTTCTGATGTAACTATTACTTTATATTCACCAGATGCCCATACATCATTATATTTATCTATAGATATAGTAGGCACACAAGAAAATGACGCAGACTCATCAGCAGTATCATTTTTTTGAATGCTAAGCAAATCGACTGTAACTGAAATTTGTTTCGGATCTATCTGAGATATTGATTCTTCGCTGCCGACAAGTGTTACGATAAGCTGTCCTGTTACCGCAGAATATTTTTTGGAGGACGGTGCGTTTATTATATTTATCTCATTTACCACAAAATCTTTCTGAACCAATCCGCTTGAATCAAGAGTAAGATTTACAGTGCTTATGTTAGATAGATTCTCATATCCTTCGGGTGCTTCCAAAACATAATTCTTAGAGAAATCAAGTGTTATACTGCTAAGCGGTATAGTATCAAGAGTAAATTCTTCCGTATTTGACAATGATTGGTCAGGTGCGGCAAGAGTTACTTTATCAACTGAAAGCATAAGTCGCTGACGCAAAAACTCTTCATCAAATGTACTCGGCACACCCCTCAGCTGATATGTAATATCCATTTCCTTTGTATACTGCACCGGAATATCAAGCGTATATTTGATCTGTTCATATTGAACATCACTTTCATCAGTTAAAAGAATCTGGCTTCCATTCGCATCGCAAAATACAATATTATCAGAAACAAGCTTTGCTGCCGAACTGACTTCCGTAGAAGACTCAATAATTACAGAGGCATTCTTCATTTGACCTACAAGCTGTTCCGGTCCGGTAACATCTATAGTAGCCGGCGTTACTGCTACATCATCTTTATTTATAATGCAGCCCTTTACGCTTTCAATATTTGTAAGATCCGGCACAACGTCAAGTGTAACTGTCTTTATCTTGTCAAACTTTACATTTACTGTTTGCGGCGATATAGATTTAACAGTAAATTCCGTACCATCTACACTTTTAACTGCAATACTTAGATTTTTTGTACCTGCTGTTGTGATGTTTGGTATTTCAGCATATGCAATCAAATTATCTTTATCCAAAGTACCTACTTTTGAACGATTTCCCTCAATCTTTACGCTTACCTCTTCCACATCACAATTTATCATACTGTAACCATCAGCCTCAGCTGCTGTTCCGTCAAGACTTACAACAAGCGGAATATGATTTACTGTAACAGGCGTCGTAGGATAGATTGTGATTGATATTACAAACCATATTATAACAGCTATTATTATAGAAAATATAATAGTTGCCATACGGTTGTCAAACAAACGTACTATTGGATGAAAACTTTTAAGGCGTTCAAGGAAAACTTTATTCTTAGATTCACTCATTATTTATCCCTGCCTTTTCTCTTTGCAATATGTAAAATATGCTTTGTAGCTTTAGCAATGCCTGAATCCTCATTTGGTTCAATCAGGCGGCTTTGCAGGAGCTGTCTTAACTTTTCTCTTGTATATCCGCTTGTAAGTATACCGTTTTCAGCAACAGAAATAGCACCGGTTTCCTCAGAAACAACTATTACAATAGCATCAGAATTCTCGCTCATTCCAATAGCTGCACGATGTCTTGAACCAAGCTTCTTATTTACAAGTTCCTCTTTCTGTGGCTTTGGCAAAAAGCACGCAGCCGCCATTATCATACCTTCACGCATAATAACAGCACCATCATGAAGTGGTGTCTTGGGATAAAATATATTTCCAAAAAGCTCCTTGCTTGGCTGAGCGTTTAATATAGTGCCGTTGTCTATCTGTTCTCCAAGCTTTGTTTGGCGTTCCACAACTATAAGTGCACCTGTATATGTCGCCGACAATTCAACACATGAATCACATATAGCATCAATTGCACTATTCCACATAACAGCACTTTCATTATAAGAATGATTAAAACTAAAATTCAGTCCCCATCTGCCATGACCTGCCTTCTCCAATGCACGTCTAAGTTCAGGCTGGAACATTATAATAAGTGCGAGCAGTCCTATATCGATAGCCTGTGTAAATAAATATGTAATAGCTTTCATTTCAAGCAGGTTTGAAATAATAAATGCTGCCAAACATACAAGCAATCCTTTCATAAGCTGACCTGCACGTGTTTCACGAACCATCTTTATTACTGCATAAATAATATATGAGAGCAGCAGTATATCCAAAATATCTACCCATTCAGCAGTTTTAACAACACTAATTATACTCTCCAAAAAATCTTTCGGTGACAATCGCAGCACCTCCTACTCACAATATGATCATACGCTTATTATATACTATACTATACGTACATATAATATCTAACATCAATATGTATGAGGGCAAAATCGCCCTCATACATCTGATTTATTTGTTACTCTTTACTTATTGTATCACATTTAGGTTAATGAGTTCAATACTTTTTTACCACTTTTTAAATTACGGACATATTTTTTCAATGTTTGCACAAGAAACATCACTTCTCTGTCACTATTAAATACAGATGGTGCAAATCTTACTGTTCCTTCTGGTGTACCGTTATATTTGTGAGCAAGCGGTGCACAATGAAGTCCTGCCCTTAGGCAAAAACCTTCATGGTTTAAATATTCCGCAGTTTCTTCCGGTGCAGAATTTTCTACATTAAATGAAACTATAGGCACATATGACGGCTTCTCTTTTCGATATACTGTAATTTCAGGAACGCCGGATACTCCTTTTATAAACAAATCACATAAATGCTCTTCGTGATCAAAAATCATCTGCGTTCCTCTTTTGCCCAAAAACGAAAGTCCAGCTCCCATAGAGGCTGCACCGATTATATTCTGTGTTCCGCTTTCAAGTCTATCCGGCAGAAAATCCGGCTGTTCTGCTTGAGCTGAGGCACTGCCTGTTCCACCGTACATAAGCGGTTTTATAGGAAATGTGCAGTCTGTCATAAGAAGTCCCGTACCTGTAATACCATAAAGTCCCTTATGACCTGCTGTACATAGAATCGATATATTATCTTTTTCAAGTGAAACCGGAAGTACACCGCATACTTGCGCACCATCTGCAATAAGGCATATGCCTCTTTCCTTACAAACAGCCCCTATTCTCCTTATGGGTGTAATCTGTCCTGTAACATTGCTCGCCATGGTAAATATTACAGCCTTTGTTTCTGGACGAATTGCTTTTTTAATATTCTCCAGTGTAATATCATCATCATCTGATACTTCAGCTATCGTACAGGTAATAGTGCCGTTCTTTAAAAGTGCGGCTACCGGTCGATATACTGCATTATGCTCAAGGCTGCTTATTATCACATGGTCGCCCTTTTCTAAAATGCCCTGAATCGCTGTATTTAAAGCGTGTGTGCAATTAAGGCAAAGAATAGTATTTTCCGGCTTTGCATCAAAAAATTTTGCGGCATCTTCTCTTACTGAATAAACCATTTCTGATGTGCGTTCTGTAAGTTTATGACCGCCTCTGCCAGCATTGCCGCCATATAAAGTCATTGCTCTTGATACAGCATCACGAACACTACGTGGTTTTGGATAAGTCGTAGCTGCATTGTCAAAATTTATCATTCCTCGTACCTCCGCAGGTTTTCAAGTCTTTTATATGGCACACCGCTTCTTACAAGTATATCAGAAACTCTTGTACAGTCACCGTTTACAACGATCATAAAGCCACAGCCTTCAAGATTAGTATTTGTCGTTCTTTTTATCAGACATTTATAGCCATATCCATCCAAGATCTTTTGAGCCTTTTTTGCCTGAGTATAAGATTCCGTTACTGCTTGACATCCAAGCACCTGTATCCCTCCTTTCTTATAGTAATATTATATTATATTTTATATTGTGATCAATCGTTACTTTAAAAAATTGAATAAATACAAAAAAGCTGTACAGCATTACACTGCACAGCTCTTTTTAATATTTAAATCATATATAAACTGCATTAAAAAATATTTTTATCCATCTGAATCAGTAACAACACCATTTTCATCTATAGAAATGCCATATGACATATCTATCATTCTCTGATAATATGCTTCCTGTTCATATGGGTCGCTTATATAGCTTACTTGAGCATTGCCAAGGTAAGCCGGCACAAGCTTTAGTTCTGTATTGATATTATCTCTTGTACCTGTAAGATGAAGTTCTGCCAAAGTTGTATCACCGGTGCAAGCTCTAAACCAATAGTTTCCTAAAGAATAGAGTATAGGCTTGCCATTATGATAATCTATTCCCTGAAGACAGTGCGGATGGTCGCCCATTACAACATCTGCTCCTGCGTCAATAAGTGCAGCACCTGTATTTGTCTGGAATTCATCAATATACGTAACGAACTCATCACCCCAGTGAATATATACTACAACAAAGTCGGCATTTTCTTTGGCTTCTCTTACTTTATCATAGAGGAAATTTACCTGTTCTTCATCAACAGTTCTAAATACACCCGGCTCTGTTTCCGTTGCACCCTTTGTCAATTCAAAAAGTTCAACTCTTGTGGACGAAACATAAGCGACTTTTAAACCGTTAAGTTCATAGTAATATGTAGATGACGCTTCATCTATATTCTTGCCTGCACCTACATATGGTATTCCCGCATTGTCAAGTGTATCAAAAGTGTCGAGCAGACCTTCTTCGCCATAGTCATATGCGTGATTATTCGCAAGGGAAACTAAATCTGTTCCAATATCCTTGAGAAGCTGCACATTTTCAGGATCGCTTCTGAAAGTGAATTCTTTTCCATAAGTCGGCGTTCCTCTTGATGTAAACTGGAATTCATTGTTCAAGAAAAAGATGTCTGCATTCTGCATATGCTCCATCATTGTTTCATCAAAACACTGTGACGTATCTTTGCCGCAATTTTCCCAGTAACTTGTAGTATAACCGCCGTCCTCAAAACATATATCACCGGCAAAGCAGAGAGTATAGTCAAAATTCACTGGCTCTGTAGCTTCTGTTGTGTTTTCCTCAGTTTCGGATGCTGCTTCAAGTGATGGAGTCGTTTCATCCACGCTGCTGACAACGTTTTCTAAATTTCCAGCTGCCGGCTGCTCTATGCTGCGTTTTCCAGCACAGCCAACAGCAGTACTGCTGAAAATTGCAAAACATATAAAAGCTGCCGATGCCCTGTGAAATAAGACATTATTTTTCATATACTTCTCTCTACTTCCCGTTTTTAATTATCCCTAAAGCTTTTTATTTTATCAATACATTCCGCCCATGCCTGCTGCTGGTGCAGCTGCTGCCGGGTCATCTTTCTTTATATTAGCTACCGCACTTTCAGTTGTCAGTATCATTGATGCAATAGATGCAGCATTCTGAAGAGCGCTTCTTGTAACTTTTGTAGGATCTACAATACCGCTGCTCATCATATCGCAGTATGTTTCATTGTATGCATCAAAACCATAACCAACCTTGCGGCTTCTTCTGATCTTATCTATAATAACACTGCCCTCAAGACCGGCATTTGCAGCGATCTGACGCAGAGGTGCTTCCAATGCACGAAGAACGATCTTTGCACCTGTCTTTTCATCACCGTCAAGTGATGGAACAAGCTTTTCAACAGCCGGCATAGCATTGATAAGTGCAGTACCGCCGCCTGCTACAATACCTTCTTCTACAGCAGCCTTTGTGGATGACAAAGCATCTTCAATTCTCAGCTTCTTTTCCTTCATCTCAACTTCAGTTGCAGCACCAACCTTGATTACAGCAACACCGCCGGAAAGCTTGCCGATACGCTCCTGCATCTTTTCACGGTCAAAATCAGATGTTGACATTTCGATCTGATTCTTTATTTCAGTAATTCTCTCAGAAATAGCATCAGCTGTTCCTGCACCGCCTACGAGAATTGTATTTTCCTTGTCAATAACTGCCTGGCGAACACTGCCCAGCATTTCAATAGAAGCATCCTTCAGTTCCATTCCCAGATCCTTGGAGATAACTGTACCGCCTGTAAGGATCGCAATATCCTGAAGCATTTCCTTTCTTCTGTCGCCAAAGCCAGGAGCCTTTACGGCAGCACACTTAAATACACCACGAAGATTATTAAGAATAATTGTTGTAAGAGCTTCGCCTTCAATATCTTCAGCAATGATCAAAAGCTTCTTGCCCATCTGAACGATCTGCTCAAGCAGTGGAAGGATTTCCTGAATGTTGCTAATAGTTCTATCTGTAATGAATACCAAAGCATCATCATAAACTACCTTCATCTTTTCACGATCTGTGATCATGTAAGGTGACAGATAACCACGGTCAAACTGCATACCTTCTACAACTTCGCTGTAAGTTTCAGCAGTCTTGCCTTCTTCAATAGTAATAACACCGTCAGTTGTAACCTTTTCCATAGCCTCTGCAATAAGCTTACCTACAGATTCATCAGCAGAAGAAACTGTTGCAACTCTTGCAATATCATCAGTGCCATCTACAGGCTTGGAATTATTCTTTATAGCTTCAACAGCTGCATTAACAGCCTTTGCAATACCCTTACGAAGAACCATAGGATTAGCACCTGCTGCAATGTTCTTCATGCCTTCATGAACCAGAGCCTGTGCCAGAACTGTAGCTGTTGTTGTACCATCACCTGCTGCATCATTTGTCTTTGTTGCAACTTCACGTACAAGCTGTGCACCCATGTTCTCAAATGCATCTTCAAGCTCAATGTCCTTTGCAATGGTAACACCGTCATTTGTTACCAATGGTGCACCAAATTCCTTATCAAGAATTACATTTCTGCCCTTTGGACCTAATGTGATCTTTACAGTGTCAGCAAGCTTATCAATACCTGCAAGCAATGATTCTCTTGCATCTGAATTATACTTTATTTCCTTAGCCATAATCAATATCTCCTTTTTCATATAAGGCAATGCCTATGTTTTTTATTATATTGTATTAAAAGTCAGTTATATTACTTAACTATTGCCATAATCTCGCTCTCGAATAAAAGCTTATATTCTTCTCCTTCAATTTTAACAGTTTGTCCTGAATTCTTATTCATCATAACCTTGTCGCCAACGCTTACGCTCATTGGGATAATCTCACCATTTGAAGCAAACTTGCCGTCACCGCAAGCAACAACTTCTCCCATTAAAGGCTCACCTGTTGCAGTATTAGGTGAAAGCAAAAGTCCACTTGCTGTCTTTTCTTCCTTGGCTTCAAACGCCTTTATCAATACTCTGTCGAAAAGTGGTTTGATATTCATATAAATTCCTCCTTGTGTTATCACTTTAAGTTCTAAACTGTTAGCACTCATTCTCTTGGAGTGCTAAATTTATTTTACCATCTTTTTCAAAAAAATCAAGGGTTTTTCAGATTTTCAGCGTTTTGTACAATTTGCAGTCGCATCATGCTTAAAACAACAGCGTATTTTACAACAGCAATCGAACACTTTGAACTTATTAAAAATTAAACAGTTTAACTTATACACATTATCAACTATGCATATTCATAATTTACAATTAAGATATTAAATGTCTTAATAATATTCACATACTATATAAGGATACATAGTATAATAAGTATATTGTTTGTAAACAAGCAGTATAATTTTTAATTTTAATTTTTAATAAGGAAAAGAGGAGAATTATTATGGCACTGGAAAAAGTTTTAGTAGTTGACGATGATCCCAGCATTTGCGATGTGCTTAGAATGTATCTTGAAAATGACGGTTACAGTGTTATTTTGTCTTATGACGGTGAGGAAGCTCTCGTAAAATTCAATGCACTTAAGCCGGATATCGTATTATTAGACGTAATGCTTCCAAGTATAGACGGTTGGCAGGTATGTCGTGAAATCAGAAAGAAGTCCTCTGTTCCGATTATCATGATAACTGCAAAAGGTGATACTTTTGACAAGGTATTGGGTCTGGAACTTGGTGCGGACGATTATATCGTAAAGCCTTTTGATACAAAGGAAGTTGTTGCACGTATCAAAGCCATTTCCAGAAGAATTACTTCCACTCCGGTTGACGCAGAAGTAAAGGAAGTACGTTATGACAAGCTGTCTGTAAATATGACTCGCTATGAGCTTCGTGTTAACGGCAAGGTTGTTGATACTCCACCTAAGGAACTGGAACTGTTATTCTATCTTGCATCTAATCCAAACCGTGTTTATACACGTGATCAGCTGCTTGATGAGGTATGGGGTTTTGAATATTATGGTGACTCCCGTACAATTGACGTTCATATAAAGCGTCTGCGTGAAAAGCTGGAAGGCGTTTCAGAACGCTGGTCACTCAAGACAGTATGGGGTGTAGGATATAAATTTGAATCATTGGACGATGAGTAAAAATGTCTAATGCTCAATTCCCTGAATTAGAAAAACACCGCAATTTCTTTATTTCCCGTATATTTCTGGTACAGCTTGTTGCTTTATGCATAATTGCAGTTGTAATGGGCGTTTTGGGAATAAACATAAACAAGCAGTTCGTTTATGATGATATATCATCAACAAGCTCATCTGTTAAAGAATTCATTGAAAATTACTGTGAATCCGAAACAAGCAAATCATCTAAAATTTCTGAAAAGATTTTAGAGGCAAATGAGCTTGTGCAAGATGTAATCGACATTGCCGCTGAACAATCAAATACATCTATATTGCTTTTTGATGAAAACGGAAAATGTTTGATCAGCTCTAAAAACACTGATACAGATGCATTAAATACGAGTCTTTCACTTTCTGCTATAAAAAGCATCAGAAAGAACGGAGAAATAATTTCCAATGTACAGAATACACTTAATATTGGCAATTCAAAGCCTGCAATAAGCAATGGTTCTCAGTTTTACATAACAAATCCTGACGGAACTAAAACTGAATACTTTTTGCTCATAAATGACTATTCTGACCAAGTCGAGATACACGTTCGTACAACTATAGCGGTAGGTGTAATAATAGTAATTATTATGCTTATATTGTTCGCTGTATTCCTTCGCCGATTTATAAAAAAATATCTGGTAGACCCTGAAGTCAACTTCAGTCGTATAATACGCCAATATGCAAAGGGCGATTATTCTGAAATTCTTGACCCTGAAAAATTTAGCACATTATATTATAAGGAAAACATGGTTTCTATCAATCAGATAATAAGCAATCTGAAGGCTACAAATGAACAGCAGACTCAGTTTATATCAAATGTATCACATGAGCTGAGAACACCTATGACTATAATAAGCGGTTATGTAAACGGTATCCTTGATGGAACTGTACCAAAATCAAAACAGACTGAATACCTTTACATCATTTCTCAGGAAATGCAAAGATTGAAAATTCTTATTTCATCTATGCTGAATCTTACAAAATATGAGAATGGTACTATTAAAATAAAATGCGAAATATTTCCTATAAATGATCTTATTTTCAAAACATTTCTCATGTTTGAAAGTCGTATTGAAAAACGAAATATAACGATTGAAGGTCTTGACTGCGATACGATGTATGTTTACGGTGACAATGATCTTATAAGTCAAGTCGTTTATAATCTCGTAGAAAATGCGGTTAAATTTGTAGACACAGGTGGTACTATATCCATTCGGCTTGAGGATAAAAAGGATGAATCTGTATTCAATATAAGAAACACAGGGCCGGGCATTCCAAAAGATGAACTGCCAAAGATATTCGGAAGATTCTATAAATCAGACTTCTCCAGAAGTCAAGATAAAACAGGGCTTGGACTCGGTCTTGATATTATCAGAAAAATTCTGATTCTGCACAATGCTCAAATAAGCGTAAGCAGTGAGGAAAATGTTTTCACAGAATTTTCTGTTTGTTTTCCTAAAAAGTTCGATACCCAGGACTAAAAGCGACTTAAAGGCGAAGCACTAGAGGCAATATCCGTCAGTGTTTCGCCTTTTTAATTTTTTAGAATTAAGGCAATACCGCACAAAGCTCGCCTGACGGCACAGTCTTTGTGCAGTGTTACCTTAAAAATTATAAAAGAAAGGAATTACTTAGATGATGGACGAAAATATTATAAACGGTGATTCTGATGCTCAAAATATTCCAAGTGCTTCAAACGATGAAAATTTAAATATAGATAAAAGCCAAAACGCAGACTCATTGGAAAACAATACCAATGAATGCACAGAACAGTTTGATAATACACCAAACATAGACTCTTTAAATATTAACCCATCAGAAGAAGAGTCACATACTTCAGAGCATATTAAAAATTCTGAAATCAACAACTATACACCAAACAATATGCAGAATCAATATAACTCATATAATAACTTTAAGCAGAATTATCAATCATATCAGCAGTATAATCAACCATATAATCCACAGCCATATAATATGCAATATCAAAACTATCCGCAGTATAATCAGCAATATAATCAAACATACAACCAGCCGAAAAAAAAGACCAAAACAGTAGTGCCGCTTACAGACGGACAAAAAAGATTAGCTCTTATTTTAAAAATCGGTGTGCTATTGATCACACTTGTTTTTGTATATTGCATTATAAGCGATGTTGTACTATATAAAAATTACAGTGCAGAACCAAATTATTCTACAAATGATACAAGCGAACAATCAAATAATAATTCAGGCAAAAGCAAACCCGGTGGAAGCGAAAGTGTTGTTATATATCGTGAAGGCAAACCGGAAAACACACCTTCTATTAAATCAAACGATGACGGAACATATACTATTGAAGAATTAGCCGCTATTGTAGGTCCATCTATTGTGCAGATCTCAGCATATTCTGATGGAGAAATCGCAAGTACTGGTTCGGGAATAATTCTTACAGAAGATGGATATATCCTTACAAACGCACACGTTGTAAAAGGTTTCGATTCATATGAAATAACGCTTTATGACAACAAAGATAAGCAGTATGAAGCCGAGCTTATAGGCTATGACGGCAAATCAGATCTTGCAGTAATACGCACTAATGCAAAAAATCTTGTACCGGCTGTTATAGGCTATTCAGATGAACTAAATGTAGGCGAAGAAGTTGTAGCAGTAGGAAATCCAGCCGGACTTACAAATACAATAACATCAGGAATCGTGTCAGCTCTTGGCAGACAGATCAGAAACGGTTCTACAGGTTTTTACATGGACTGTATTCAAACTGATGCTGCTATAAGTCCCGGAAACTCCGGCGGTGCTCTTGTAAATATGTACGGTCAAGTAGTGGGCGTTACCTCATCAAAATATACAAATTCATATTACGGCGGTTCAGCTTACGAAGGACTTGGCTTTGCAATATCAATAGATCAAGCAATGCCTATTGCAGAAGAACTGATAGAAAACGGTTATATAAGCGGACGTGTACGTATTGGAATCACATTTGCACCTATGTATATGGAAGAAATTCAAGAAGAATATTGTGCTGAACTTGGAATAAGCGATTCACCATGTGAAGAAGGTATTTTGATAACAGAAATAAGTCCTGACTGCGATATTGCAAATACTGAACTTAAGGAAAATGACATTATCATCTCTGTAAACGGCAAAAAAGTAAATGATTATGACGACCTTAATGAAATTATCAGCAGCTGCAAAGCAGGAGATCAGCTTACAGCTGAATGCAGACGTTATTCACTGCCACTGAAAAGCAGCAATAAAAATAAACCGGAAGAAAAAACTTTCACCATTAAATTTAAGTTGATGGAGGATACTTCAGGCGACTTTTAATTGAGGAGAAAAACTTATGAAAAAATTTATATCAGCACTGATTTTATGCACGGGAATAATTCTCTCCGGCTGCAAAGCAAACAATGCTTCTTCAGCCGAAGACAGAGTTTATACAGAAGGATTATTTCTTCGCAGTACAAATGATGATGCTATAATAATAATTGACGGCACAGGTCCATGCACAATGCAAACTGATGAAGATTATATGTTTGCGGAATTTACTGACGGCGATGTTATAAAAATTGAGTATGACGGTACAATAGCCGCAACATATCCTGGACAAATAGATCATGTTTACAGTGCAGAACTTATAAAAGACGGAGAAAGATCTGATATTGACAGTAACATTCTGGAAGAACTCACCTCAATGGGCTGGATCGAATAAAATTAAAAAGAATAGGGGCTTTTAATATTATGAGAAAAATAGCAAGCTTTACAGTAAATCATGACAAACTGAAACCGGGGGTATATATATCTCGCAAAGATGGTGATGCAATAACATATGACCTTAGAATGAAAGTGCCAAATAGCGGTGATTATATATCTCCTAAGTCACTTCATACAATAGAACATTTGCTTGCAACATATGTAAGAAACTCAAATTATTCAGATGAGGTTATATATGCAGGTCCTATGGGATGCAGAACGGGATTTTATCTTATCATGCGTGACAGCGTACCAGCTGATGAACTAATAAAATTGCTCAAATTGGCATTTGAATTTATAGCTGATTTCAGCGGCGAAATACCGGGCAGTAAAAGAGAAGAATGCGGAAACTATTTAGAACACGATTTAGATGCTGCAAAATCTGATGCAAGGAATTATTGCAAGATTCTGGAGAATGTAACTCCTGATAGTATGAGTTATGATGAATAATAAAAACAGGCTGATACAAATTTTGAATTTGCATCAGCCTATTTTTTTCATTTTTTATTAGAACAAGTTTTTATATTATATAACCACCGTAAAATCTCTTACAATAATATACGTTAAATATACTCCATAACAAAGCAAAAACACAATTCCCTTTGCCCTGCCTATTTTTCCTGTTGCAGCAAATATATAGCATAATATAGATGTTGCAAGCACTGCAAGTGCATCGAACATATTATCCATTGTAACAGAAATAGGCGATATAATCAATGATAAGCCCAATACAAACAACACATTAAACAGGTTTGAACCAATTACATTGCCAAGTGCCAGATCGCTGTTGCCTTTTTTCGCTGCAACTACTGATGTTATAAGCTCCGGCAAAGATGTACCAAGTGCAACTACTGTAAGGCCTATAAGAGTTTCACTTATTCCTATGCCACGTGCAATATACTTTGCACAATATACAGCCAGCTGACCGCCGCCTATTACTACAGCAAGTCCACATACTGCATATATAATGCTCTTTAACTTAGACATAGGAGCATCATCGGAAACATCATCGCTAACAGCATTTTTTGCCTGTTTTCTGCTTGATAATGCATTCATTATAGTCCATATCATAAATACTGCAAAAAATGCAAGAATCATAACACCTGTAAGTCGTGTTGCCTTGTATCCAAATGCCCAAAAGAGCAGCGGTACTATTATTGCCGAACCAATAAGTAATGGGAAATCTTTCTTCAAAAGTGACTTATCAACACTCATCGGAACTATAATTGCCGAAATTCCCAGTATTATTAAAATATTAAGAAGATTAGAGCCAAGCAGATTTCCCAAAGTTATACCTGAATTTGACGGATCTCTAACAGCACCGGAAATACTTACTGCTGCTTCAGGAGCGCTTGTTCCCATTGCAACTATCGTAAGACCTATTATAAGATTTGGTACTTTTAAAAGCTTTGCGATAGATACACATCCATCAACGAAATAATCTGCTCCTTTTACAAGAAGTATAAAGCTTGCAACAAGTCCAACTATAGCAAGCAGCATATAAAGAATTGTCATTTTTAAGCGTCCTCTCTTTTTTGATTTATATTAAAAAGCCTTAATCCATTTTCAAAGGTTTGCCTTAATATTTCATCTGTGCTTTTTCCAAGAACAGCTGCTGCTGCACCTGCTGTATGAATTATCATACTGCTGTCACAACGTTTTCCCCTATAAGGTACAGGTGCCATATATGGACAATCTGTTTCAAGTACAAGCTTATCCTGAGGAACAGCTTCGATTGCACGCAGTGCCTTTTTGGCATTTTTAAATGTCAGCACTCCTGTAAATCCAATATACATCCCAAGCCCTACTATTATTTTAGCAGTTTCAGCACTGCCGCTGAAACAATGCATAACTCCATTTGGTTTATATTCATGCAAAATATTCAAACAATCCTCTGTTGCATCTCGACTATGCACAATTACCGGCAATGAAAGCTCTTTAGCCAATTCCAGCTGCATCTTAAAAAGTTCTATCTGAGCTTGCCTGTCATATCCTTCATAATGATAATCAAGACCGATTTCACCAACTGCAAGGACCTTATTATGCTTTGCAAGCTGAAGCAATCTGTCATAAGCATCAGCAGGAACGCCATCTGCTATATTCTCCGGATGAATTCCGACTGAAGCATACATAAAGTCATATTTATCTGATAATGCCTGTATTTTCAATGCATCATCAAGATCTGTACAAGCCTGCATTATAAGTCCAACATTTTTTTCAGGTAATGAAGATATAAGCTCATCTCTATCTGCATCAAAAGCAGTGTCCGTATAATGAGAATGAGTATCGAAAATCTTTTCCATAAAAATCTCCTGTATAATTCATTTTAAACATTATATCATAGAAATAATTATAAGTCAATTTATTTGAATTATCAATTTTAATAATACCTATTTAAATTAAAAATGGACTGTCGCAAGTTTAAAACTCACAACAGCCCATTAAAGCTTGATAAATTAAAATATATAAATCAATGTATTAAATGCATTAGAAATTAGTGTATTAGAATGTATATTCCAAACCGGCTGCATTGTAAGCATAATATTCTAATATACAAAGTGCATCAGATATATTTATCATACCATCATTATTTACATCAATACTTACATCATATATACCGCCAACCTTTAAACTATTTTGAATGTCAGCATCATTCATTCCTGCTGCGTTTTGAACATATGCTGAAAGAACCAACATAGCATCGTCAATCGATACCCTTCCATCAGTATTTACATCAAATCTTGCAAGTGCATCATCTACAACTTCAACATTAAATGTTACACTGCCATAATAGCCTGTATAATGATTATAAGTAATAGTTATAGGATATATACCTAACTTTGTATTATCAAAGGCAGATGTATCAATATCAATATAAACATCATCAGTCATAGATTGTTCAGAATAAATTGTCTGAAGACAGTCACCGCCGCCATTGAAATATACAGAGTATGTACCGCCATCAAGGTCGAGTTCTTCACCAATACTATATGCTCGTTTATAAGGAAGACTATTTATTTCAACATGAATTCCTGTTTGGGAAAGATCGTCACCGGGTACAATAGTATCATTAGCCTCTACTGTTACAGGAAGAGTTGCTTTAAAAGTAATACCTTCATACTGATTTGTAACAGTAATAACAGTACTGCCTTCTTTTAATCCCTGTACATAAAAGCCCGATACATAGTCAGCTTGAATAACCTTTGCTACTGATTCATCTTCAACCGAAAAGTCCAAGTTCCCAATAAATATAGATTCACTGCCATTATACGAAAGATTCACAGTTGCACGTGTACCTGCTTTTAAATTCACCGAAGAAGGTGAACACTGAAAAGCAGCTTTATTTTCAGTTAAAATTTCAGTTGAATTTTTTTCATAAAAGTTCTGAGAAGCCGGTACTGCTTCGGCTGTAATAACCGGAATAGCTGCTGTAATTGTCATTAAGCTCATAAGAGTTGCTGTTACAAATGATGTCGTTTTTTTAAATAACTTTTTATTCATAATAAATCCTCCCTCTTAAGCTTTAAAAGCTCTTTTATTTTATATACAATTAAGAGGACTAAAATGTTGCAAAAAATTGTAAAATAAAATCATTCATGTATATTTTTGGATCATTTCACAATTAACAGACAGATGATTGGTGCAAAATACACATTAAGAATCTGTTCAATTAATTTAATCTTCGAGCAGCAACTGACCAAGACCATAAAATTCATCAGACATTTTAAATATATTTCTGTCATAAAATCCACCGTCAGCAATATCCCATAAAATAGGGCATATTCCTCGCTTTCGTGCTTCTTTTGAAACACTTGACAAAAATAGCTTTACATTTTCTGGATCTTTATTTCCAAGATTCACACCGTATTCACCTATAATTACCGGTATTCCTTTGTCCACATATGTATTATAAATCATATTCATATTTTTTTCTAATTCATTACGATCTCTAGGACTTCCCCATGTAGACTTTGTTTTTCCCCAGTCAGCATCTTTATCCAGAATGCAGTATTCAGACGGTATATAATAATGAACTGATACTGCACACTTTCCAGCCGGGTCATAAGGCATTTTAAAAAGCTTATCACATGTGCATTTTATATCGGTATTATATCCTGCGATAAGCAGATGTCTTTCTGCGTTATTTCCCCCAGATTCCCTAACTGTATCTACAAATATTTGATTTATTTCATTTACCAAAGCATAGGATTCTTCCTTTTTACTGTCATCTCCGGAATACTTGTTCCAAAGACTATCCCAACCAGCTTCTTCATTGAGCGACTCAAACATGAGTCTATCCCCATATTCGCCAAAATTATCGCAGATCTGTGTCCAGATAGAAACATATTTTTCCATACAATTTTCTTTATCTGTAGGAAAATTCTCAAACCAGCCACCGTCCCAATGGATATTTATGACTACATAAAGTCCCGATTCCAATGCCCACTGGGTCACCTCTTTTACACGCTCTATATAATTCTGATCAATCGTATAATCTTCAGACATCATATTTGACCAAGCAACCGGTATTCTAAGAGAACTGAATCCTTCTTTTTTATACCCTTCAATAAGCTCACTTGTTATTTCCGGACTACCCCAAGCTGTTTCAAAATCTCTAACACTGTTTCCTTCTATCCAATCTCCGCAGGATTCAAATGTATTCCCAAGGTTTATTCCTATTCCCATTTCTTTTACAAAGTCCATTGTTGTAAGTCCCTCTATTCCATATACGTCAATTCTCGTATCTGATATATAATTATCTAATTCCGCAATACTTTCTTCATCTATATTTCCACGTTCAGATGTACAGCCAGCTACAATGAAGATTGCAAATACACTTAAGCAAGCAAGCACAGTCCGTTTGATTTTTTTCATTTCAATTCACCTTTCATGTTATTTTACATATATTATAACATAAAAACTTTAATTGTCAAAGGGAATTTGCATTATATTATATATTATTGAATAAAATCGAAAAAAGAATTAAAAGCTATTAAAATTCATAGTATTAAATGCATTTTATTCAATCTTTATTTAAGCTATAAATAATATAATCAATAATATAATAGGAAAAGTAATTATTTTGTTTTAAATTTCAATTTAAAATATTGATCATATCAAGAATATATACGAGCCTGTATTCATAGGATAATTCGCATGTCTTTTTGGCAAATTTTGCATATGACTACTTTGAAAAAGCTCACCATACGACAGTATGCTTTCACTTTTTCGCCTTGTTCTATGAAAAATTATGCTCACAAATCCACATATATTCCCTATGAATACAGATTCTAAATAAATTTTATGATATGATAAAAAGCAAATGTTTTGGAGGCGATGTTTTGAAACATAAGAAATTATGGACAGCATTGATAATAATTTTTTGCCTGTTTTTAATCGGTATGATGGTAAAAGCATATTTTGACGGCAATTTCGATTCAGTCGAAACGCTTCAAGAATATATAAAAGGTTTTGGACTTTTTGGACCTATAATTCTTACCATTATACAAGCTCTGCAAGTAATCTTGCCGATACTGCCCGGATTTCTCGGCTGTGCAGTGGGAGCTGTTTTGTTTGGTCCTGTAGGCGGATTTATATGCAACTATGTAGGAATATCTGCCGGTTCTATTATAGCATTCATGCTTGCAAAAAAATATGGTGCCAGTCTTGTGGAAAGCCTTATTTCTAAAGAAAAATATGACAAATACGCAGGCTGGGCTGCAAAAAGTAAATCGTATACTGCTCTTTTATTCTGGGGTATGGTGTTACCGCTATTTCCGGATGATTTCTTTTGCTACTTTTCAGGACTCACAAAAATGACAATTAAAAAATTCACGTGGATAATTATAATTGGAAAGCCTTGGTGCATTCTTGCTTATAGTTTGTTTTTTGATAAGCTTGGAGGTTTGTTTTAAAAATGGAAAAGAAAATATTAGGATATTACGATTACACTGTTCTTCTTACCTATATGGGAATGATTTCCGGTGTAAGCGGCATTGCTCTTGTAATGCATGAAAAATATAGATTAGCAATATTTTGTTTGATGATCGCAGGTATATGTGATATGTTTGACGGTGCGGTTGCTGCTACTAAAAAAAGACGCAGCGACCGTGAAAAAAAGTTTGGTATACAAATCGACTCACTGAGTGATCTTATTTGCTTTGGTGTATTGCCCGGACTTTTCCTGTATCAATTCAGCGGCAGAAATTATCTAAGCATGATCGTAACTGTTGAATATATCCTGTGTGCTTTAATACGTCTTGCATATTTCAATGTATGTGAAGAAGAACGACAAAAGAATGAAGGCGGAACAAGAAAATATTATCAAGGACTGCCTGTTACGAGTGTTGCACTAATTTTACCAGCAATTTTTCTGTTTACAAATATAAAATACATATATATTTCTCTTATTGCTACAATGGGAATTTTATTTCTCTCACCATTAAAAATTAAAAAACCAAAAACTATTGGCAAAGTTATATTGGGCGTGCTTGGAATAGTAGAATTATTTATTCTTATTCTGGGAGTGATTTATAAAATATGAAAAAAGATATAAAAAAAGAAAGTGCTTCTATCAGATTTTTATATAATACTATACCAGGGAGAATGGTATTAAAGCTCATTGTAAAACCAGATGTTTCAAAAGCCGCTTATTATTATATGGCATCGCCTTTTTCAAAATGGCTTATCGGAAATTATAAAAAAAAATATGATATTGACATGAGTATTTATAAAGACGCTCATTACAAATCATTCAATGACTTTTTCACAAGAGAGAAAAAAGAAATTCCAAAAATTTCAAATAAAAATATTCTAGTATCTCCATGTGACGGCTTTTTATCTGTATATAAAATATCTCCTGAATCTGTGTTTCATGTTAAGCATATTGATTACAGTATTCAGTCACTTTTAGAGAATAAAGCGATTGCAGATAAATACAAGGACGGACTTTGTCTTATATATCGCTTAGCACCGCATAATTATCACAGATATATTTTCATAGATGACGGCGAAATAAAATATAAACAGCGCATAGATGGTGAACTTCACTGCGTGCGTCCAATTGTTTGCGAAAAGCTTCCGGTATATATACGAAACAGTCGTGAATATGCTCTTATAAATAATGAGCAATTCGGTTATACCGTACAAATGGAAGTAGGGGCACTTTTAGTTGGCAGAATATGCAATCATAACAAAAACAGACAAGTTGAAAGATATGACGAAAAAGGATATTTTGAATTTGGCGGTTCTACTATCATAATGCTTTTTGAGAAAGATAAAGTACAGATAAAAAGGAGCATAATAGAAAATACAGCTATTGGAAAAGAAACAATAATTCATGTTGGCGACAAAATCGGGTGTAAAAAAATAAATCTTTAAAAAAGCTTCCCTTGAAAAGAGAAGTAATCAATAATAAAACAAAAAGGCTGTTGCAGTTCAAAATCCCTGCAACAGCCTTTTTATTATATTTTTAACAGCAAGTCAAATAATAAATATTATTTGATTTCTTATTTTATAGTACGGAATCTCTGCCATGCTTCATAGCTTTCGCCTGGTGCTACTTCACAATAACCTGTCTGCTCTCTTGGCATATCAAGATTTGGTGCATCTATCATAGCTGTCATAGGCTCAGGACAGAAATATCCATTAAAGCCCTTGTCATTCCACATGATCCAGAAATTGTATTCAGGTGATACCTCATATGCAATACCCTTGCCCTTTACAATATCCATCATAGTGATACCGTGAAATGCCTTGCCTTCAAGCTCAAGAGAACCTGCTGAATACATATCATTATCAACATTTACCAAAACAGGACATTTTGTACCATTCTTATATTCCATATCATAATCATCAAGCGGAAGGATCTCGCCAGTAGGCAGACAGCGTTCATTCAAGATCCACTTTTCACAAATTGGCAGCTTAACTCTTATATCTTCCTGACAGCCGCCATCAACAAACGGACTATTTATAGCAGTATGTGTTGCCAAAGACATAGGCATCATCACATCTGAAAGATTGGTGAATTTAACTCTATGCTCCAGACCGTTTTCAGAAAGAGTAAAGCAAAATTCTGCCTTGAACTTTATTGGCAAATACTTATACATTTCATCATTTTCATCAAATACATATTCAGTCTTTGCCCATGCCTTTTCATCATTCGCACAAAGCTCTGTAAGACGATGAGAACGCTTTTGCAGTATAAAATGAATATGATTATTATAAGGTGCATTTTCATTTATAGGAAGATGATATACAGCGTCAGATGTTCTCAAAACGCCATCAGCCAGTCTATTTGGAAGGTAAAGATTAGGCAAACCCCATACTTCTGTACTGCCCTTTATTATTTCCGGTGTTACCTCGGCAGTATGACGGAAAAATTCAATTCCATTCACATCATCATGCAGACGAATAACATTTGAACCTATCTCGTTAGCGATCATTGCAGTATATCCGCCAGCCTTAAGCTCTGCTACAGGCATACCTTTCCAATTTACAACAGACGCATTATTCATTTTATATTCCTCCGTCATTTAATTTTTTTAATAAGCCTTGCCCCAATAAACCATACACTTAGCAGGTTTACCACAGCAGACACATTTTCCATTTGTTTCTCCTTGTCCAAGAGGAATGCAGCGTGAACCAACGCCTGTTTTTTCCTTGACCTCATCTTCACAAGCTTCATCTCCGCACCACAAAGCACGTACAAAGCCATCGCCCTTTTCCTCAAGAACCTTTATAATATCGTCCATAGTATCGCAGTCATATGTATGCTCTTCACGATTTTCAAGAGCCTTTTGATACATACCGTCACGAACCTCTATAAGTTTCTTTTCAACAGCATCTACAAGTTCATCAATAGAAACAGCTGTCTTTTCACCATTATAACGTGTTGCCAGAATACATTGACCGTTTTCAATATCCTTAGGTCCGATTTCAACACGAATAGGAACACCCTTCATCTCGTATTCAGCAAACTTCCAGCCCGGTGAATTATCTGAATCGTCCATCTTTACACGAATACCAGCAGATTTAAGTGCTGCAAAAAGCTCTGATGCCTTGTCTAAAACGCCTTCCTTATGCTGAGCAATAGGTACGATAACAACTTGAATAGGTGCAACTGCCGGCGGCAGAACAAGTCCATTATCATCACCGTGAGTCATTATAATTGCACCAATAAGACGTGTAGTAACGCCCCAGCTTGTCTGATGAGGATATTTAAGAGTATTATCCTTATCTGTAAACTGAATATCAAAAGCACGTGCAAATCCATCACCAAAATAATGAGATGTTCCAGCCTGCAAAGCCTTGCCATCGTGCATAAGAGCTTCGATTGCATAGGTTGCCTCAGCTCCTGCAAACTTATCACTATCCGTCTTTTTGCCCTGTATTACAGGCATAGCCAATACATTTTGACAAAAATCAGTATATACATTCAGCATACGCTCTGTTTCTTCAATTGCCTCTTCAGCAGTAGCGTGAATTGTATGACCTTCCTGCCAAAGAAATTCACGTGAACGCAGGAATGGACGTGTAGTCTTTTCCCAACGAACAACACTTACCCACTGATTATAAAGTTTAGGCAGATCACGATAGCTATGTACAATATTAGAATAATGCTCACAGAAAAGCGTTTCAGAAGTTGGGCGAACGCAAAGTCGGTCTTCAAGCTTTTCTGAACCTCCGTGAGTTACCCAAGCAACTTCTGGAGCAAATCCTTCAACATGATCCTTTTCCTTTTGAAGCAAACTTTCAGGAATGAACATTGGCATACAAACATTTTCATGCCCTGTATCCTTAAACATACCATCAAGTATCTTCTGAATATTTTCCCAAATAGCGTAAGCATATGGGCGAATAACCATACATCCCTTGACACTTGTATATTCAATAAGCTCTGCTTTTTTTACTATGTCTGTATACCACTGTGCAAAATCTTCATTCATGGAAGTAATTGCAGCGACCATTTTTTTATTATTTTTTGCCATTTAACATTCCTCCTAACAAAATCATATCTTATACTGTTTTAGTGTATCATATTTTTCACAAAAAAGCAAGCTTATTTTATAAATTATTGAAAACACATCAAAATTTATTTTATATTATGCTGACAGCACCGTATTTTTGCTGATCACAAGCTAACTTCAAGATGGTTTTTGTATACTTTTGCCTATATAATCCTATAAATGCATAAAAAAGTGCGTTTTTTTACAAATCGAAAAAAATATCGAAAAAAGTGTTGACATCTGAACATATCTGTGGTATACTAATATAGTCGCAAGGGACAAGAGCTCACACGACATAATCAATATGGCGGCATAGCTCAGTTGGCTAGAGTACTCGGTTCATACCCGATTGGTCGTTGGTTCAAATCCTACTGCCGCTACCATAATGGCCCGTTGGTCAAGAGGTTAAGACACCGCCCTTTCACGGCGGAATCATGGGTTCAATTCCCGTACGGGTCACCAAAATAAGGAACAATGTGTATACATTGTTCCTTATTTTTTTGCATTCATTTTTATAAAAAATAATTTTTCTCTAAAAAATACTTGACAAGCGTGTATATACATGATATACTGTATATATCGAGTATACACGATATATTGTTTCTGAAAGGAGTTGTGTGATGAATATAATAATTAGCCCAACAAGCGAAAAGCCAATGTATGAACAAATAAAAGATGGTATACGCAAGTCTATATATGACGGTGAATTCCAAGATGGTGATATGCTGCCAAGTGTACGTCAGCTTGCCAAAGACTTAAATGTCAGTGCCATTACTACCAAAAGATCGTATATTGATCTTGAACATGAAGGATTTGTATATACAGTTTCAGGAAAAGGCACATTTGTAAGACTTGATAAGCTATCACAGCTTCAGGACAGCAGAATTTTTGAAGCTATGAAAAAACTCAAAATCTGCACAGAAGACTGCAAAAAAGCAGGAGTAAACATTAAAAAGGCTATAGAAATTGTAGAAGACGTCTATAGCGATGAGGGAAAGGAACTATAAAAATGATTGCTACTAATTACGCTTTGGAAATAGAGAATGTTTCAAAGAATTATGCTGACTTTAGCCTTGACAATATATCATTCCGCATTGAAAAAGGCATGGTAATGGGCTTGGTTGGTGAAAATGGTGCTGGTAAGACTACTATAATAAAGCTTATTCTGAACGCCATGGATAGAACGAGCGGTAAAATAAATATTTTTGGCATGGATAATATAGATGAAGAAATCGAAGCCAAAGAGCGAATCGGCTATGTTTCTGACGAAGATTTCTTGCTTGTAAATTCAAATATTAAAAAATATGCAAAGGCCTTTGCACGTGTTTATAAAAATTGGGATCAGGAGCTTTTTGAAAAGTATGCCAGAATGTGGAAACTTCCTGCCAAAAAGAAGTTTTCGGAATATTCAAAGGGAATGAAAACTAAAGCAATGCTTGCTCTGGCTCTGGCGCATGATCCGGATATTCTTATTCTTGATGAACCTACAGCCGGTCTTGACCCAGTGGCAAGAATCGAAGTGCTTGATATTCTGCGTGAAATAGTGGCAGACGGTGAACGTGCTGTGCTGTTTTCAACACATATAACAGGCGATCTTGATAAAATAGCTGATAGTATAACTGTACTTATTGACGGAAAAGTGACTGAAAGCATGGCTATTGACCAGATAGAAGATAAATATGCTGTTATATCAGGCAGTCTTTCAAACCTTGATTCATATAACACAAAGCTTTGCATTGGAATTCGCAAAGGTACTCAAAATTTTGAAGCTCTTATTGAAAGAAAAAATATTGATAACTTCAAAAATGTAAATGTACATACACCCAATATCGAAAATCTGCTCACATTCAGCATATGGGGTCACCGTGATGAGATCGTAGAACTTGGAGGAGAGGATAATAATGGCTAAGGTTAAAGAGCAGGTTAAATATAACCCAAAGTGGTCAGAGGTAAAACGTGTAGATGCGGCAAGATTAGCTATAGTAGGAAATGCAAATATAGTTTTGTCAATAATATTTACTGCTTTTTCATTGCTGATGATAGGGGTTATGGCAATAGGTGTAATAATTAGCCCAAAAGGTTTTTTTGAGGATGGTTTCAATGGTATTGCTTCTGTAGCATTCAGCGGAACATTTATGACATTTGCTGTTTTTGCACTTAACACCACATTGCCGTTTTTTAGAATATCAAAAGGTTTAGACGCAAAACAAGAGGCAATGCTTGGCGGATGTGTAAACATCTCCAAGACTTTTGCTCATATGCCTATAAAAAAGATTTCTCTTTTTAAACAAAGCTTTAGATATTACAGTCTTATGCTGTTCATAACAACATTGCCCTGCATTTTGCTTAATATTATAATAATGTCAGATCCAGAACTTCACTTTGCAGGCGGAATGGTAACAGTTGCAACTATAGCAATATTTACTTTTGAATTTATAATGTACTTTGCTAATTTCGGCATATTAGGCAAAAATGAAAATTTATTAAAATTATTAGTTAAGTGTTCTTTTGTGGTATATTATGTGTTCTGGATGGCTGCTATGTGGGGCTTTTGCGACAGCTTTGTAATGGCAGAGCCGCTGTGTGTATTGGCAGGAATTCCATGTATTTGCTTTGTAGTAATTGGATTAGCTGCAATTATTATAATTGAAAAGCTTTATGTTGAAAAGCACGCAGGCGTTACTTCATGGCATTTCAAGGAGGCATAAAAATGATTAAAAGCATCAAATCGATGATATTAAGTATAAACCTTATGGAGATAGGAAGTTTCTTTCCGGTTTTTATACTGATAGAATCTGCGATAAATATTATTAACGCTATTTTTGGATATGATATGGCACTTTTGAATGGCGAATTTTGGTATCCCGCAAACACTTTCTTCTCGATAATACCTGTTTTATTTGTAAGTATTATTGCTTCAAACTATGTAAATTATTATAAGCTCCTTACTGCAATGCCTATTAAGCTTGATAAGTCATCTATACAAATGATGACATTTATAGATGCTGCCTTTCTCAGCGTAATTATAATTGATATTATAGTTATGGCAGCTTGTCATCTTGGATATGCCATTCTTCTAAAGATGGCAGCTATGCTGATTATTTACGCAGCTTCATATGTTGTGTTTTATTTAAATATAAGAACTGGATTTAAATTTTATGGTATTACCGGCAGAGTTCTAAGCATTGTGATTTCTATTTTAACTTATGGTGTATCTTCTGCTTGTTATACGGCTGTTTCATGCGTAATATATGACTATCAAATTGAACTTTCTGATAGTAACATGATTATAATTGGAGTATTCATTGCAGCAGTAGTTATCTCATTATTGGCACGTATCCTGTCATATAAGGGCGTTAATAATGTTGTTCGTCAATCAAAAATTTATAAAATAAATAATAAAAAGAAGGATTCCACTAAGCTTGAGTCTTATGTTTAATAGAATACAGAATTCAAAATATCCGGAGGTCAAAAATGTCACGTTTCTACTCACTCTTCAGCGGCAGCAAGGGAAATGCCTCTGTAGTACGTTCCGGCAGTAATTCTTTGCTTATAGATGCCGGTGTGTCTTGCAAGCAGATAATCACGTCACTAGAAGCTCATAATATTTCTAATGAATCTATTTCAGGTATACTTATAACTCATTCTCATATTGACCATATAAGAGGTCTGCGTGTATTATGCAAAAAATTAAACGCAAAAGTATATGCTACTGAAGAAACAATGAGTACATTGCTGGAATGCGGTCATATTTCTGATCAAAACTTTGGCGGTATATTCTATGAAAACGCCGAAAATATAGGCAGCTTTTCTGTAAAGGCATTTCCAACAGATCACGATGCGGAAGGCAGCTGCGGATTTAGAATAGAAACACCGGAAGAAAGAGTGTGTTCGATCTGTACCGATTTAGGGCATATTACAGATGATGTACATAATGCGGTAATTGGAAGCGACCTTGTTCTTTTAGAATCAAATTATGACCCTGTAATGCTGAAAAACAGTTCGTATCCTTTTTATCTAAAATCAAGAATAGCAGGGTCTGATGGACATTTATCAAATATAAGCTGTGCTGAAGAAGCACTGCGTCTTATAGATAAAGGCACAACACGTATTGTACTTGGACATCTTAGTCAGGAAAATAACACTCCACACCTTGCGGAAAAGACTGTCAGAGAATGCATTGACGAAAAATATCAGTGTGGAACAGACTATCTTTTATACGTTGCAGGACAATACGGATTAAAAACGGCGGTGATTTTTTAATGCAGACAATACAAATACTTGCTTACGGCAAACTCAAGGAAAAATATCTTCGTGACGCTGCGGCAGAATATGAAAAAAGGCTGTCACGTTATTGTACATTTAAATGCATAGAGTTTGAACCAATTAAACTACCTGAAAATGCATCTGAAAAAGAAATAGCAGCTGCCCTTGAAAAAGAAGGACAGCAGCTTTTAAAGAAAGCAAAAGGCTATGTTATCGCTATGTGCATAGAAGGCAAACTAATTGACAGTGTGGCTCTTTCGGAAAAGATACAGTCAATTGGGCTTTCTGGTGACAGTACAGTCACATTTATAATAGGCAGCTCATATGGATTATCTGATGAAGTGAAAAGAAGAGCAGATCTAAAGCTCTCCATGTCACCTATGACATTTCCACATCAACTTGCAAGGGTAATGCTCTATGAACAGATATACAGAAGTTACCAGATACAAACCGGAAGCAAGTATCATAAATAAAAATTTTGATAAACCAAAACGCTATGGAAGTCAAGCAGCCACAGCGTTTTATTTTTATAAATTATATCAGATCAGTTATCTTTTCTTAAAACTGTATTCGTAAGCCTTGGGTTTCTCTCCATCATTTCTTCATGAGAAAAAATTTTTCCATAATTAGCATCGCACAGATCAGAATGAGAGATTTCAAAATTGAAATAAATTATGATGCCTGATTCTACATAATCAAAGCCCAAAGCACTAACAGCTCCGCTGCAATATCCTCCTGTAGCTCCATAACATTGCTGCTCCCCAAGATGTTCAGTACATTCAGCATATGTCATAGAAGCATTAATATCAGAAGTAATATTGGCACTTCCGCCAACTTCAATTACATCAAGCGAATACTGTCCATTTTCCAAATTGGATATTATATCAGGATCGGTCACTTCACTATAACTAACGCTATATCCAACTTCCGGTATATTAGTATAGAAACGCATTCCGGGAAATACACTTTCACTTTCAATATAACATATAGGAGCATAACCATCTAATACATTTAATGTATAATTTCCACCTGTAAGTGCAACTATTTCTGACAAGGACAACTTTATAAGTTCCACTGCCGGAGTGTCATTTAAGCCTACATCTATAGTAGTTCTTAATGCCTCTGTAGTTGGTTCTTCCGTTTCTGTAATAGTAGTTTCAGTAGTTTCAGTAGTTGCAACTGTTGTCTTTTTTGCTTTAGTGGTTACAACCGGTTTCGCTTTAGTAGCAGCAGGCTTCTTAGTATTTACAACAGGCTTCTTAGCAGTTACAACAGGCATCGTTCTGATAGTTTTAGCCTCAGTCTGCTTTTCTATTTTTTCCATTTCAGTTGCTGCTGCTTCTGATGTAGTTGTTTTAACAGCAGTGGTTACCTTTGCAGTTTCAGGAGTGATTTTATCATGTTCATTGATAAGCACCTCCAAATGTTCACCGTAATCACCACCGCTGTTATTGCAGGCAGTAATAAATAGCACCATACAAATTGAGATTAACAATATTATTGCTCTTTTAAAACACATAACATCTCTCCAAATTTTATTTAATCATACATATATTCAAATTCTCTAAGAATATCTTCCAAATCATCTACTTGTGAGCTGTATTCTAATCCGTTTATAAATACAGATATACAAAGCAGAACAGCAATAGCGGAACATACTATACCGGCAATTGCCATACCTTTTCTCTTAGTACTTTTAACGCCAAGAATACCAAGCACCAAACCAGCAATTGCAACCGGAATATCAAGAAGATTAAAGCAGCAAAGACAGAGTGAAACAATACCTAAAATCATGCCTACAAGAGCCATTGTATCTGCCGGCTTATTCGGCTGAGACTGAGAAGTCATATTCATGTTCATAACAGGCTGAATTGGCGGAATATTCCCATTGCCCATATTCATATTCGGCTGATTATTATATACAGGCGGTATAGGAGGTACTCCATTGCCTGCATTTTGTTGACTGTTTTGTGCATTATTAAAATTATTATTGCCATTGTTCATGACAGAATCCAAATCAGGACTGCTGTTATTCATAGCAGCATTTAAAGCAGGATTGCCGTCAGAATTTTGTTCATTGTTTGATGCAGAGGAATTATTTGCAGAATTGTTTTCTGAGCCATATGTATTGTTCATATCATTATTATTTTCAAAAGTTTTAGATGGCTCATCGATCACATTCATTTTGCTTCCGCAAGTAGGACAAAAATCCACCTTTTCATCCATAGACATACCACACTGCGGACATACTGATTTCATAGACATAAATACTCTCCATTTCTACCGCTAAAAAAAATTTTATTTTTAAGCTATATCTGCACGGTAAAAGATATAGCTATAAAAGCGACTATAAAATTATTTAAATAATTTTATTAAATCCAAAGCTTAATGAAATTCGTCCTATATTGTCTAAACAATTACAAAAAGAATCATCAAGGACATAAGCAGTCCGATAATAGAGCAAACCAAACCGGCTATAGAACAGCCTTTATATTGATAACTCTTAAGTCCAATTATCGAAAGCACAATACCGACAGCACTTATCAACAAATCAGACCACATTGTACAACACAGCACAATAGAAAGAATACCAAAAATCATACCGGTTATGGCGCAGCCATTATAAGCGCCATCATTTTTTACATACTGATTATAATTTTCATATTGCAAAGGCTGCGGATTATTTCCTTGATTAAAATTCTTCTGTTGATCAAACATATTTGTCTGATTTTGATTAGGTGGAAAATATCCAAAACTCGGCTGCTGATTCTGTTTATTACCAATATCGGCACCACAACAGCTGCATTTTACTGTACCACCCTCTGCCACAGCACCACATTGGGGACAGTATACTATACCAGGCATAAAAGCATCTCCCATATCCTATAATATAAATTTATATTTAACATTATATCATAAAACATGAAAATTGTAAAGGGAAATTAAAAACTTATTTTTAGGCAACGCCGCACAAGGATTGTACGGCAGATGCACAGTCAGATTTTTCGTCAAATTGCATAAAAACGACGCAGGCATACTGTCGTATGGCAAGGAGTTTTTGTGCGATATGACGGAAAATATGCAAGCAGATGGCGTGCAAAGCCGTCAGGCGTGCTTTGTGCGGTGTTGCCTTTATTTCCCAAAAGCAAAAACTGCTGCAAAGTTTAAAACTCGCAGCAGTCCATTAAAATATTTTATTTAGCGTAATCAACTACACGGCTTTCACGAATAAGGTTAACCTTGATCTGACCCGGGTAATCCATTTCAGTTTCAATCTGTTTTGCAATCTGACGTGCAACAAGCACCATTTTTTCATCATTGATGATTTCCGGCACTACCATAATACGAATCTCACGTCCTGCCTGAAGAGCATAACACTTCTCAACACCTTCGTATGCTGAACAAATGCTCTCAAGCTTTTGCAGACGTTTGATATAATTTTCATAGTTTTCGCTTCTTGCAGCAGGTCTTGCAGCGGAAATAGCATCAGCTGCTTGTACAATACAAGCTATAGCTGTCTTAGGCTCAACATCATTGTGATGTGCTTCAACCGCATGGATAACTTCTTCACTCTCATTATAACGCTTACATACATCTACACCGATCTGTACATGAGAACCTTCGATTTCAGCAGTAAGAGCTTTGCCTATATCATGTAGAAGTCCTGCACGGCGTGCAAGATTTGCATCAAGTCCAAGCTCTGATGCCAAAATTCCGGCAAGCTTTGCTACTTCTATAGAGTGGTTAAGTACATTTTGACGGTAACTTGTACGATAATAAAGTCTACCCAAAAGCTTTACAAGCTCATTGTTTATGCCATGTACATTTGTTTCCAGAACAGCACGTTCACCTTCCTGACGTATGCGATGCTCAACTTCCTTCTTTGCCTTTTCAACCATCTCTTCAATTTTTGTTGGATGAATTCTTCCGTCGGATATAAGCTTTTCAAGTGCAATACGTGCGATTTCACGTCGAACATGATCAAAACATGAAAGTGTAATAGCTTCCGGTGTATCATCAATAATTAAATCTACACCTGTAAGTGTTTCCAATGTGCGGATATTGCGTCCTTCACGTCCGATTATTCTGCCCTTCATCTCATCGTTTGGCAGTGCTACTACTGAAACAGATGTTTCTGAAACCTGATCAGCAGCACACTTCGCAATAGCAAGTGAAATATAATTTCTTGCCTTCTCTTCGCATTCATCTTTAAGATTCTGCTCATAAGCAGTAAGCTTTACAACCTTTTCGTGTACAAGCTCATTTTCAAGAGTATTTAAAATATATTCCTTTGCCTGTTCACGTGTAAACTCAGATATACGCTCCAAAACATTCATCTGATCATTTTTAAGTGCTTCTGCTTCTGAAAGCTTTTCTTCAGCAGCCTTAAGCTTTCTTTGAAGATTATCTTCCTTGCGTTCCAGATTATCTGTCTTCTTATCAAGTGTTTCTTCCTTCTGCTGAATACGTCTTTCTTGTCTGCCAATTTCACTTCTGCGTTCTTTGATTTCCTTTTCAGCTTCAGTACGCAGCTTATGAATTTCATCCTTGGCTTCTACAAGGGCACTTTTCTTTTTGCTTTCGGCATCTTTCTTAGCATCAGATAAAATTCTGTCGGCTTCTTTTTCAGCTGAACCAATAGTTGCTTCTGCCTGTTGTTTACGCTGCTCAAATCCTGCTTCCACGCCCTTATTAAAGGCACTCTGCTTAAATATTGATGCACCAATTGCAAAACCGGCAATAAGAGCAATGGCAATAAGCAAAATGGCAATCCAAAGTTCAATAATCATTTGTGTGCACAACCTCCTTATAATATTGCTTAATATATCATCATACAAGCATTCAGGCGGTATGTGCCGCTATTCTTATTCATCGATATGATGTAAACCTATCCTCTTTGCTCTGCCCAAGACTAAACCCAAAAGAGAACAAGCAAGTTTTTTTGTGTATGTTCCTCACTTCCAGCCTATTAAAATCAAGGCGTTTATCGAAAATTTTACGTCAGCATATTGCTGCTTACATTTCTGCATTATGAGGCATCTCTGCCAAAAGCCCTTTTTCAGGCACAAATCTATGAATCAAGCCAGCTTCACATACTGCTTTTAATGAAAAACAACTGTTTAAAGTTTAATTATATAAACTTTTAGTTTATTTTAAAACAACTTATAAACAGATTGCATATCTTGTAATTTAATACAGCTCTTTTATTGTACACTTTTTTCACGATATTGTCAAGGCATATATAATAATTTAAAATTCATTTTATAATTTTTTTTATTTCTGCATCTTATAATTACCGTATCAACCTAAATTTAACATTGTGCAATATCTATCATAATAAGCCGAAAAACAAAAGATTCCGCTTCAAATCTGCATTGTGCGCTACAAATTATTAAAGCGGAATCTTTTTATTTTATATAATCAAATTTTAATTTTTAATCGATAAGACTATTTATTAACCCATAACAACTTCAACAGTATGAACGCCGCCTTCTGGGAATACAGGAAGAACGTTGCCTTCAATAGCCTTGCCATCTACTGTTACAGATTTAACGCCCTTGCATACGTGATCAGGATTCTTAACTGTTACATTGTATGTAGCACCACGGAACTTACGAGTAGCAGTCATACCATCCCATGCAGAAGGAATGGAAGGATCGATCTTCAGACCATCCCAATCAGGCATAACGCCAAGGATATACTGAGAAATAGCTACCATGTTCCATGCAGCAGTACCTGTCAGCCATGAGTTCTTGCCCTGACCAAAGTGGTTGCCCGGCTTGCCGATATCAGAACCAGCATCCTTACCACCAATCATCTGACCATATACATATGGTTCTGTCTTGTGAATATCAGATGTTTCTTCTGTAAATGCAGGAGCGATCTTGCTATAATACTCAAATGCCTTGTCACCACGTCCAACATAAGCTTCTGCACAAATGATCCAAGCATTGTTATGAGTAAAGATACCTGCATTTTCCTTATATCCGCCCGGATATGTGGAAATTTCACCGTACTGGATATAGTACTTTGTGAATGCCGGATTATTCAGTACCAGACCAAAGTCTGTGTTCAGATACTTATCAATAGCATTCAGAGTCTTGATATCAGCGCCTTCTTCCTTACCGATTTCAGACATA
>CALESG010000113.1 GCA_937907215.1 uncultured Ruminococcus sp. | reverse complement strand
CAATTATATATCATCATCATGAATCTATGTCAGGTACTGATTTTACGAAAATGGTGTGACCACATAGATAACCGCCTTCGGGCGGAACATAGGAGCGTAACAAACAAGCAGGAGGTGAAACAATGTTCAACAACCAGCGTTATCTTACAAAAGGAGTTCAGACGGAAATACCTATCCCACTCCAGCTTTTTATGTGGGGATGTATTGACAGACTGCCGGAAGAACGGGATTATTTCCAGGTATTCAAACTGGAAAATCTGAACGGCATTCAGAAAATCACGCACTTTTCAGAACAACCGGAATACCGCAAGGAATACATTATTCCGATAGACACCCCAATCACATCAAAGGTTTACATCATAGACAGCAACGACTATAGCACAATGCTTTTAGCAGAAGAATATTAACCTAACACAAAGCCCTCTCGGTTCATTTCGAGAGGGCAATTTTTATTTATGGAGGAAATCAAAATGGAAGAAAAAATTTACTGTTCTCACTGCGGTTCTTTTATCGACACAGACGATTACGAAGAGTTTAATGGGGAGATTTTATGCTCCGATTGCCTGGACAATTACACAACAGTCTGTGACTGCTGCGGTGCAAGAATCTGGAGTGAAGACGCAGAAGGTGATGATTACACCAGCCTTTGTAGACAATGCTACGACTATCACTATACCCGTTGTGAAGAATGTGACGCACTCATTCATAACGATGATGCTTATGAGTATGATGATGGCTACTTCTGCCACGAGTGCTATAAGAGAATACGAAAAAACGCAGCAATCCACGAATATGGTTACAAGCCTGAACCGATTTTCTATGGTGATTCTAACCGCTATTTCGGTATTGAACTGGAAATTGACGGAGCTGGCAAGGACGATGAATATGCAGAAGAACTTCTTGACATTGCAAACATGAGAGAAGAACATATCTACATCAAAACAGACGGTTCTCTTGATGATGGCATGGAGATAGTTACACATCCAATGTCACTTGAATACCACAAGGATTTTTGCTGGGCGAAAATAATGCGTCATGCAGTATTTCTTGGTTATCGTTCACATCAAACATCAACCTGTGGACTTCACATTCATGTAAACCGTGATAGCCTCGGTCTTGACCATGAGGAGCAGGACGAAGTTATTTCAAGAATCCTGTATTTTGTGGAACATCATTGGAACGAAATGCTGAAATTTTCAAGACGTTCCGAGTACGCTATGAACCGCTGGGCAGCCAGATACGGCTATGAAAATTCACCTAAAGCTATCATGGACAAGGCTAAGAAAAACTATGGGCGCTATGTTGCTGTAAATCTCTGTAACTACCACACCATTGAGTTCAGACTTTTCAGAGGCACTTTGAAATACAACACACTTCTCGCAACGCTTGAACTTGTAAACAGAATTTGCGATATTGCATTATCTTATACAGATGATGAAATGTCTAAACTCTCATGGTCGGAATTTGTATCAAACATCACAGAACCAGAGCTGATTCAATATCTGAAAGAACGTCGTTTATACATCAATGAAGGAATCACAACAGAGGAGGAATTTTAATCATGTGTGCATTATTCGGCTGGCTTAATTACAAGCATATCATACCCCATAATTTCTTGAAAAAACTCACTCAGGCACTTGCAAATGCCGCAGAAGAACGTGGCACAGATGCCACTGGAATTTCATATATCCGTGATGGAAAAGTCATTATTTATAAACGTCCTAAACCAGCACATAAAATCCGCTTCAACGCTCCTGATGGAACAACAGCAATTATGGGACACACTCGTTTAACCACGCAGGGCAATCAGAAATTTAATTTCAACAATCATCCTTTTTACGGTCATGCAGATAAAGATTTTGCATTTGCACATAATGGAGTTTTGTATAATGATTTTGAACTTCGCAAGGTAAATAATCTTCCTGATACTAACATCGAAACAGATAGTTATGTTGCAGTGCAGCTTATCGAACTGCAAGAAAAGCTGGACTTTAACAGTCTGAAAAATATGGCTGAAACCGTTCAGGGCAATTTCACTTTTACAGTTCTTGATGAAGAAAATTCACTTTACATCATCAAGGGCAGTAATCCTATGTACCTGCTGCATTTTGAAATACTGGGACTTTACGTTTACGCTTCTACGGAATCCATAATGAAAAAAACTTTGAAAAAAGTCAATATGCTGGGTTTTCCAAATGTAAAAATCGAAACTGCTAACGGCGATATTCTGAAAATTGACAGCATGGGAACTATTACTCGTTCTAAATTTGATAACAAAGAAGATTTCAGATATGCTTCATGGCTGAGATGCTACGATGACTGGGAGGACGATTACTATACTCAGCATGAACAGCTCCTTCTTGAAATGTGCAATTGCTACGGTGTTGATGAAGAAGATATCATTATGCTACTTGATTACGGCTACTCTGCCGATGAAATTGAGGATATGCTTTGCGATTACTCACTCATTACCGATACTGTTAAGGCTGTAAAAGGTGAAGAGGATTACGACGATTTCCTATGTGAAATCTGAATGTAATAAAATACAACCCACCTAACTATTCCATAAAAAATAGAAAGGTGGGTTCTCTTATGAGCGAAAACAAATTACCGGAATTTAAAAGCAATGATGAATTGCCGCTCACAATGAATGCAAGGGATGTGGCAGGATATCTCAATATCTCGCTATCTTGCGCATATCAGGTAATGAATGCAAACGGTTTTCCGGTTCTGAAAATCGGTAAACGCCGCATTGTGACAAAAGAACATTTTCTTGAATGGATTCAAAGTGCAAACGGCGATATTCTTTAATTTTGGAGGTGTTACGATGGCAAAGAAAGCAAATAATGAAGGTTCTATCCGAAGACGTCCCAACGGTACTTGGGAGGGTCGTTATTCGGATGGTGTTACATCGGATGGCAAACAAATTCAGCGTTCTGTCTATGGCAAAACGAAGAAAGAGGTAACAGACAAGCTGCATACGATTTTCTTTCAGAAACAGCAAGGTATTTATGTAACCCCAACAGTTTTGACGGTGCAAATGTGGCTGGAAGAATGGCTGCACAACTACGCACATATTACGGTTCGTCCCTCAACATATATTTCATACGAGGGTTACATTTACAATCATATCATCCCGGTCATTGGCAAATTTGTCTTGCAGAAACTTACACCTCCGCTGGTGCAAAATTTCTACAATGATCGATTTCTCAATGGCAGAACCGATGGTAAAGGAGGACTCAGTTCCAAAACTTTAAGGAATATGCACAATATGTTCCATCAGGCGTTGGAGCAGGCAAAAATCAACGGACTTATCATGCACAATCCCAGTGATAACGTTATTATTCCGAAATCGCCTAAAAAGGAAATGCGTGTGCTTTCTGTTGAGGAAGAAATGCGTTTACTTAGTGTCATTCATCTGCACAGACTTGGCTTTGCTATCAAATTCGATTTGGCAACAGGTCTGCGTATTGGCGAACTTTGTGCCCTGAAATGGACTGACTTGAATTGTCAAAAGCAAACTGTCAAAATCAGCAGAACATTACAGCGTATTAAAACCAATCAAATGGAACGTGAAGAGCTTGACGACTTGGAAAACATGACAATGATTGTTGAAGGTGATGTTAAGACGAGCAGCGGTTTTCGTGAAATTCCGATTCCCGATAAAATTTGGTCAGAACTTATGATGCACAAACAAAGGCAGCAACAAGAGTATACGACCTACGGCATTCCAATTCTACCGGATGGGTATGTGTTTGCTATGCCACTTGGAACTTGTGTTGAGCCGAGTACTATGAGAGATGCATTGAACTTTTTGTTAACTGCTGCCAATATTGAGCATGCTAATTTTCATTCTCTGCGACATACTTTTGCAACCAGAGCTGTGGAAAGCGGTGTTCCTATCAAAACGCTTAGTGATATTTTAGGACATTCGCAGGTGCAAATCACAATGGATTTGTATTGTCACTCCTCACTTGACCATATGAGGGATAGTATGAATCTGATGATGGG
>CALESG010000112.1 GCA_937907215.1 uncultured Ruminococcus sp. | reverse complement strand
ACTTTCATTATATCACATTTTTTCACTTATTGCAAGCTATTGGTACGGGTTCTGATAAAGCTCACCAAAATCAGAGTCTGTAAAGTCCGAATCAAAGATATTGGTAATCAAAAATTCTTCATTTCCATCAGGAAGCAGGATTTTTATGAATCTCAGAGTTACTTCAATCTTGGAACGGACAAATTTGTGCATAATTACACAATCATCACTTTTCTTAAGTTAACAGCATTACCTGTCTGACCGGAGATTTTCTAAATACAAATTCTCCCAATTCAATTTTGAATCGGGAGAATTTTTTTATATAGTCAAAGACTAATCATTTATTGTCATTGCAAGCCCTTTTGCAAGCATATATGGTTCTAATATGTGAGGATACATACAGAATGGATCGACAAACTTAGCACCTCCACCTGTAAGTACAAGTGTTACCGACATTCCAAGCTCCGTTTGAATACGAGCAGTTATTCCATCGACCATGGCTGCAGCACCGATAATGGCACCCGAAAGCATACACTCTGTTGTATTAGTTCCTATTAATTTATCAGGTTGTCTGATATTGAACTTCGGCAACTGGACAGCATAGTCTGAGAGTGCATTTACAGAAGTTTGAAGTCCTGCGGCAATCATTCCACCGAGGAACACGCCTCCTTTACTTATAACATTAAAAGTCATTGCAGTGCCTATATCAACAGTTATCACAGGCAGTTGATAATGTGAAGCAGCCCACGCACTGTCGGCTATCCTGTCAAGTCCCAGCTTTTGGGGTTCGGGTATTGCGAATTTGAGAATTTTATTATACGACATTGTACTTATCACTTTTGGAGATATACCGATAATATGTTCAATAGCATTACTTATTGGATGCGTCAGTTTTGGAACTACGGATGACATAGCTACTCCTTCAATGATATTAAAATTACTAATTATACTTTCAAGTATTCTAAAAACTTGACAGTCATCAAAACCACTTAAGCTAAAATCGGAAGATAATTTTTCTGTGAATATAACATTGTAGTCATTACCAGTACGCTCAATACCAGTCAATGCGATAGTAGTATTACCAATATCAACGGTCAGTATCATTTGCGTCTCCGTTCTATTTCATCCATCAAGACAGCGGCAGCATCTGCTTTGCTCATAAGAGGAAGATGTTTTGTATAGCTTTTTGTTATAATCGTGATAACATTAGTGTCTATACCAAATCCAGCCCCAATTGTTCGCAGATTATTAGCAGCAATCATATCCAATCCCTTTTTTATCAACTTTTTTCGTGAGTTTTCAATTAAATTTTCTGTTTCCATTGAAAATCCGCACACAAACAATCCTGAATGACGATTGTTTTTTACCCAACCAAGTATATCCTCAGTACGTTCCAAGGGCAGACTCAAATCATCGTCATTCTTTTTCATTTTGTTATCTGAAATTGCTTTCGGACGATAATCTGCAACGGCTGCCGCCTTTATCAATATATCAGTACTTGGCAGTTCATTTTGAACAGCTTCGAGCATATCTTTTGCCGAAATAACACGCTGAACATTAATAAAAGGTGGAATTGCCAGCTCTGTCACTCCGCTTATAAGTGTAACGTCAGCACCACGAAGCATGGCCTCTCGTGCAATAGCATATCCCATCTTGCCAGAACTGTGATTAGTTAGAAAACGTACAGGGTCAAGCGACTCTTGTGTTGGTCCTGCCGTTACTGTAACATGTACACCGTTAAGTGATTTCTTACGTGCTACACATCTTTCAATATACTCTTTAAGGATTAACGGAGATGGGAGTTTGCCTCTGCCTAAATCACCACATGCAAGCCGTCCACTGTCGGACTCTATGACCTCAAATCCGTATTTTTTCAATGTTTTGATATTATTCTGAGTTATCGGATTTTCAAGCATTGCAGTAGTGGTGAGCATATCATCAGCAATACCATGAGCAAGTTTGGCAATAACATTTGCAGTAGCAGGAGCTATTAGAATAACATCAGCAGCCTTTGCAAGAGAAACATGAGCCACGTCAAACTCAAAGTCACGTGCAAATGTGTCCACAATACAACGGCGGTTTGTAAGTGTTTCAAATGTCAGCGGTGTTATAAACTCCGTTGCATTCTTTGTCATAATAACATCGACCTCTGCTCCTGTTTTAACAAGCATACTTACTGTATCTGCCATCTTATAGGCAGCAATACCACCTGTAATACCAATTAATATTCGTTTGCCTTTCATGTTTCCTCCGAATAAAAAATAAAGGTAGCACCGCACAAAACTCGCCTGACGGCTATGTATATCATCTATTTGCATATTTCTTGTCATATTTCATCAAAATCCTCGTGAATACACAGAGTATTCACTGAATTTTTGGTTTTACCTGACAATAAATCTGACTGCACATATGACCCACAGTCTTTGAGCGATGTTATCTAAAGTCTTTTTGCTGATATTTTAAGAGTCTTTATCCTAGTTCTCCGTGTTTCTCATAGTTTGTAATACGCCACGGCCTATTATGCTCATCCACAAACACTACTGCCGGTTTGTGTTTTCTTGCCTCCTCTGGAGTCATCTGTGCATATGCCATAATAATTATCTTATCTCCTACGTTAACACATCTTGCAGCAGCTCCATTAAGACATATCATTCCGCTGTTTCGCTTACCTGCAATAACATAAGTCTCAAATCTATTGCCATTGTTTACATTAACTATTTGAACCTTTTCATATTCGAAGATTTCTGCTGCATCCATCAGATCTTCATCAACAGTTATTGAGCCAACATAATCAAGTTCTGCCTGTTTTACAGTAGCACGGTGAATTTTTCCTTTAAGCATTTCGATAGTCATTTCTGACCTCCTGCGATAAAGTTATCAATAAGACGTGTTTTTCCAATATAAACTGCCATAGCAACCAGTACACCGTCTTTTATCTCATCAACTGGCATCATTGTTTTGCCGTCTACGACTGATATATAATCTATTTTGGCAAGTGGCTGTGCAGATATAATATTCTTCATTTCATCAATAATTCTATTGGCATCATTGATCCCTGCACTTACCATTTCTTCACCACGAAATACAGCTTTTGACAATACAAGTGCTGCCTTACGTTCTTCATTACTCAAATATGTATTACGAGAGGACTTTGCCAATCCATCACTCTCACGAACGATAGGACATCCGATTATTTCTATACCATATGACAAATCAAGTACCATTTTGCGAATAACGGCAAGCTGCTGAGCATCCTTCTGTCCAAAAAAAGCTTTATCAGGCTGTACAATATTAAAAAGTTTTGATACGATTGTACATACTCCTCGAAAATGAATTGGACGTGTTTTACCACAAAGTTGTTTTGGCATTTCATCCAGTATTTCTACATAAGTTGCAGCGTTAGGCGAGTACATTTCTTCAACAGACGGATAGAATACAAGATCACATCCATGATTTTCAAGCAGCTTACAGTCATGTTCAAAATCACGTGGATATGATTCCAGATCTTCATTTGGTGCGAATTGTGTTGGGTTGACAAAATCTGATACTACAACTCTGTCACAATTACTGCGAGCTCTATCAACAAGACTTGCATGTCCTTCGTGTAAGTATCCCATAGTTGGTACAAGACCCACTGAAAGTCCTTCTCTACGCCAAATCGATATATGCTCACGAACTTCATGAATCGTTCTTGCTATGATCATTTTGAATTTTCCTCCTCACTGTATTCATTGTCAAGCTGTGTAAGAAATTCGTCTGAGCAGTCACTTTTATAGTAAGTATGTTCTATTGATGGAAACTCACCTAACTTGACCTCTCTATCATATTCACTTACTGCCAATTTCATTTTCTTACCAATCTCTGAAAATCTCTTCACAAATTTTGGTACAAATCCATCAGATATTCCCAGCATATCCTGATAAACTAATACTTGACCGTCACAACCTGCACCAGCACCTATTCCTATTGTTATCATTTTAGTTTTCTTTGTTATAAGTGCAGCAAGCTTTGGAGGAACGCATTCCAATACTACCATAAATGCACCGGCTTTCTCAACAGCCAAAGCATCTTCAAGAACACGTTTTGCCTCCTTTTCTCCCCTACCCTGCACCTTAAAACCGCCAAAACTATTAACAGATTGCGGAGTCATTCCAATATGAGCACACACAGGTATGCCACAAGCTACGATCGCTGCAATTTGCGGACAAACTGCACGACCACCTTCAAGCTTTACAGCATTGGCACGACACTCTTTAATAATACGTCCTGCGTTTTCTACTGCCTGTACGACAGATGCCTGATAACTCATAAAAGGCATATCAACTACTACAAACGTATCCTTACACGCTCTTCCGACACTTCGACCATAAACAATCATGTCATCTATTGTTACAGGGAGAGTATCTTCATAGCCTTGCATGGTCATTCCGAGGCTGTCCCCCACTAATATAGAATTAATTCCTGCCTCTTCCATTATACGTGCAGTTGAGTAATCATAGCAGGTGACCTGCGAAATTTTCTCTCCACGTTCTTTCATCTCTAACAAGCGTGAAATATTATTATGTTTCATATTTCCTCCTTAACAAATTACAGAAAAAACCGCTGTCCCCAGCGATTCTGGAAATAGCGGATTTTTGATATACATGATTAAATATTTGTGCAGACAAAAATATCCATCACAATAACGTCACTGTAGCATAATCGTTCTATCATCCGCTTTTTGGGCGGAAAATCGGAGATATGTCGGTACAGTTTCCAATACATGGAATACTATCCGCGTTGATCAGAATTCAACGCATTAAGTATATCACACATGTCAAGTTTTGTCAAGAGGTGATTGCATGAATTCACGGAAATCAATTTTGACCGACGACTCTCAAAATCATATTGGAATCAAGTAAGCACCCAAGCATAATATGAGAAATTGCCTGATTGGAATTGTTACGTGTTTTAAATTGCTTAACAAGATTAACAGCAGCCTTTCTGAACATATTCAAGCTTTGCTGTACAGCCTTATTTTCAATCCTGCACCAATCTTCCTCAAAATGAACATCAAGAATCCAATGCATAGCTTCAACAGACCACTCCATTCTTGCATGATGAAGTAATTCTTCCGCTGTAAGGGAACGGCTCGAAATATAATAATGCCATTCGCTTGACGTGCCTTTTTTTGTGGTAAATTCGGTATGAATTGCTCCGATGCATTTAAGATTTTTCCATTCTTTACGCTGTTGTAACCAACCTATATCCGATGTAACGTAAGCCGTTCTTTTTTCAATTCTGCCATGACCTTGTTCGATTTTGGAAACAGAATGCATTGTATTTTGAAGCGATATATCCCGAACAAAATCTTCAATATCTTTTTTCAGATTGGGATGATTATCTTTCACACAAAGCAAATAATCCGCTTTCTGATTCACAATTATTTCAGCAGTTTCCTTTTGACAATTAAGAGCGTCGGCAACAACAATATGACCTTTGATATTCAGTTCTTTCAGAAGCTCCTGCACAGCCGGTATTTCGTTGCTTTTGTCATCAGTACATCGCTGGGCGAGTGTTAAACCAAGTTCGCATACTTGTGCGCTGATGATATGCAATGGACTTTCTATCTTCTCCATTTTTATAGTAGAGCATATTGTTTTTCCATCAAGAGATATAGTCAGATCCTTTGCATTTTCAGGTATGACTGAATACACCCAATTTGCAAAGCATTGATTGAGTGTTTCTGTTTTTATCATTTTCAGCATACACAAAATCCAATAATAGCATGGCACATGATTGATTCCGAATTTCTCCTTTAAAAATTCCCTTACTCTGTCATTTGATGCCCATTGGTGTATTTGACTAATATTTTTTAGTCCGCACATACTTCCAAATATCGCTATTGTGATCACTTCTGGTATCCTGCAAAAATATCCGTTGTATTCTTCCTCTGTTTCTACTTCTTCAAAGTATTCTGTTATTCCATTATTTTTCATATTTTTATTATATCATATCCTGTCAAGTTTTGAAAATTGATTTGCGTGAGCGATACCGGAGCAAAATCCAGTACTGCTGTTTTTATAATTTCATTTCAATTTTTCATCAATGCTCGCCACACGCTGTAAATTTCAACCATAAATACACCATACCGCAAAAAACGCAAACCGCCATATTATGAATCGCATATTCTATAAATATGAACTTTAAGTGAAAATCTCTGCAAATTATCCCAGAAACCATACCAATTATCCCAAGTACTTGAAACGTATTATTATTTTATGATAAAATAAAATAGTAGTGAGCAATACTACTAACACTCCATTATACATAAATTGATAATAACATAGAGTTTAAAGATTTCCTTTGATAATGAAATGGCAAAAAAATAATTAAATATTTTCACCTGCGTCAAAAGACCATTTTATTTTTTATTCATTGTCAAATTATGTGTTTTATATAGGAGTTTTCCACAAGAAAAAGCAGCTGTACTAATAGCCGAAAATAGTACAGCTGCTTTTTTATATGTTTGTAATTATTTTTAAACTGAAGAAACTCAAATATATGTCACTGTGCCTTGCCACGCAAAACGCAAAAAAACTGACACGCAAAATACAAAAAAAGCA
>CALESG010000111.1 GCA_937907215.1 uncultured Ruminococcus sp. | reverse complement strand
CTTTCATTATATCACATTTTTTCACTTATTGCAAGCTATTGGTACGGGTTCTAAGCTTTATATAATCTTCATCGTCAAAACCTATTCCGGATGAACCGATGAATATTGATCCATTTTCCTTTTTTCCGTTATTCTCCTTTATAATTTCCTCTATATACTGATCAGCAGTTTCAGTTAAACTGCGATACTTGTTTTCGATAGTTGTATAAGCCTCAGCAAAACTTTTATTTGTGACAATATCTTCATATATATCAGGATGATTTACATTGGCATATTCAAGATACTTCAAAATATAGAAATTAAATTCAGAATAAGCCACACGACCGTTATTGAATTTATTGATATAGTCAAGCCAATCCTGTGGTGTATTTGCTTCTGCTTTATAATAATCATACAGACAAACGGTGTTATTCAAATCCCAGCAGTACGCTGTAAATTCATTCAAAAGTCCATAAACTCCATCTATATTGGATGTCATATTTTCATCCGGATCTCCAACATATGTGTCAAATCTAAATGTACGTAATTCATCAGGAATGTCTGTTGTCATTTCCTGACTGTCAAATACTTCTGTATATGCAACATGGATGCCCTGTTCGTTTCCGACATATATCTCTTCTTCATTTGCTCGATGATTCTGAAGAATATATCCATGTGTTTCTTCATGAACCGCCGTTTCAATATCATCAATAATTGTTGTACCATTCTCAAACCATTCCAATACATTATCTCCATGTTCTATACCAAAATGAATAATGTATGCTCCATCCGAATCATATTCATCAAGTAACTCCAGAATATTCTTTTCATTTACCTCTGCATTCTTTTCTAAAGCATATGTCTGAATCCATCCCTGCTGAAGCAATAATACCGTCGATGCAACAACTATAACCATTGCATTTAATAATTTTCTTATTTTCATATGCTTCCTCCTGAATGAATTTAATTATGAATGTGATACCTCCCATCGGAGAGGTACCACTCTCATAAAATGATTACAATGGATTGTTTTTATACTGGAAAGGTGTCGGCTTATTGATAAAGCTTCCTTCTGAGAACGGATATCTTTCATGATATTTTTCAAATCCCTTTCCATATTCATCCTGTCGTCTGAGAGAACTGATCTCAATTCGCTTTGCTGCCATCTTCTCATTGATAAGCATTGCATATTGAATTTCTGCCCATACAGCCATTCCCTCGTATACTTCTTGTCGTTTGGATCTGCCGTACTTTTTAATGATATGGCTTTTATCCCAGTTCAGATACTGCCAAATGTGTGTCAGTTCATGGGCAATCGTCATAATTGCAGAAGTTCTCGGAGCGCCGTTTTCGATCAGGATCTTATAACCTCCGGAATCACTGACAGCAACGCCGACAGCCCGAGCATCAAAACCGCTCGTAGGAACAAAGCGTTCATTCAGAACACGCTGCAGCTTTTGAGCATTGACCATCTCAACACGAATGCCACAGTTAAACTGGATTCCGAAGAATGACTCCATATTGCGGAGTACATCCTTGAAAATCGCTGTAAACTCCTCTCCCGTTTTCACGGCAGTTCTGCCGCAGTTCATGCATCGATCCCTGCCATCAATCAGCGTTTCAAACTCTGTACCCACAAGCTCTACTCCGCAGAAATCACAGAAGTGCGTATTGTTCTTATTGGGATCATAAGTTTCTTCAAGAGTCTTAGCAATATTTCTGCCCTCACGAGCCTGTTTAAGGGAATTATTGTCCAAACCTAACTTTTTCAAAAATTCTAAAGTTTCGCCGATCTTTAATGACGGAGCATCACCGACACCGCCAAGAAGCATGAAGTTTCTGCGATAGTAAGGTCCTCTTGCCCTTGGCTTTTCCTTAACTGTTTCCTCTTCTTCAACTTCAAAATCAATATCAGCCGTACCGGTTTCATCATCGACTGCTGTTCCGGAAGCATGCTTGTTTTTTCTGAACTTCTTTTTGATTTTCTCCCATAAATTGCGGAAAAATCCCTTTTTCTTCGGTGGATCCGGTTCAGCTTCCGGTGCATCTTCAATTTCCTCGTATTCGGGTTCTTCTTTGCTTGATGCAGTCTTTTCTATGTGCCATTGCAGATAATCTGTGATCATTTCCATAATCCTTGTCAGATTACGCTCAAATGCGATCATCAGACCAAGATCCACCTGACTATCCTCAATAATATAGATACTGCCCTGACCTGCAAACTCGCTGTTATCCTTCAAGGAATAGCACAGCGGTCTGTAATACGGATCATTGACATCTGCATCATCTTCAAATTCCGGAATTTCAGTTACAGCCGAAATATATGCCTGATTGTCACCAAACAATGTTCCAAATATTTCATTCAGAAGGAATGTAACCGTATATCGGACATACTCATCCATGTCTGAAAACTGAATTCGCAGAATCTGTTTTCTGTGATAGGAACGAACAGGAATATTATTGATCTCTACTCGCTTTGCACGGAAGAAATCCGACTGATTCGCAAATTGCAGATATGAAGGCGTCGTAATACTGATATCTGCTGTTCCCTTGGATAGAATCATACCTGAGATATTCTTCTGTGAACCTACATCCTTGATGATTTTGGCATTTTCAATTGTATATTCACGAATCTGTCTGTAAGAGAGTCTGCCTATAATATGGTCGGACGCTCTTCGCAGCAATACATGCATATCCGAAGAAACGGAACACATCTCATAGTACTTACCATCAAAGGTAAACATCTGTCCGGGAAGATGCCTCTGGAAAACATGACCGTAAAGTTCCGTTCCGAGATAATGTGTATTTCCCTTTTCATCTTCTGCAATATAGGCAGCGCTTTTCAGCTGTGCGGTTGTCAGCCGAATGAACAGTTCATCCACGACAGAATAAACATTCTCATATCTGTTCTTTTCAATAGAGAAATGCTTTCTGACTTCAAGGACAGATTCATCAAAAGTGAAGTTTTCCCCTAATGTATAGTCATATAGGACAAGTTCCTGTTTCAATATGCCTTCTTCATCTAAATCGACATTAAGAGAAGAATAGGTGTCCAGAATCTGCTTCCACAGAGTGACTTTCACATTTTTAGTTACAAGACCGATCAGTGCCAGTTCCTTTACAATATCCTCTTCAGAAATAGCACCGGCTGAGAACATCAGCAGAATTCTGATAATTACATTGCGATTGGTTCTTGCATAGTCTGCAACAATATAAGGAATTGCTTTTGAATCCGCCATGAAAATGGAAGCATTGTCCGCCATGTAGTCTTTAAGCATATAATCGGACGAAATCACATTGATAAAGCCCTGCTCGGAAACTCTTGTGGAAAAGGTTCTAATCATCTCAAACATATTGTTTGATTCATCTTCCACAGTGATATATCCGTTTTTCTGTATCCGCGCGTTCCACATATCCGGAATAAAATGAAATCTTTCTTGAATTTCCTCCTGCTTTGTTGGCAAACCTGCATACTGCATCATGTCATAATAATACTGTCTGTCAATCCAAAGCTGATCAAGCACCGGATACACTTCTCCGCCATACCACTGAACATTTTGTATCTGGTTCTTAAGAGCGGCAAGTGACAGTTCTGTTCCAATACCAAGATATCTTGAGATATTTGGAAGAAGATTGTGCTGCCAATAAGAATCATCATAATCCCAGCACATATATGAGGTAGTTCCGCAATTCTTATTGGTTGCGGATACCTCGCTGATTTCTGTCATCAGCAGGTGTGAAAGTACATCCACAAGTCCATCACAGTTTTTGTCACAAGAACAAAAAGTCACATCCGTTATACTACTCTTGCAGTACTTGATGATAGAATTCAATCCGATCTGTGCAGTAGATATCAACTTCGACGGTTCAATAATAACAACAAACTCAACCTTTGAAAAGAAATCCTGCTTCTTTGCATGAAGCTCACAGTTATGAACAGTGGAACGAGAAATGATGCCTATATCAAGCTCTTTCTCCTCATCAAGCATCCCAACGTGCCAAAGAGTTGGAATATTCGTTACACTTGATATCCCTTCATGAATCCAGTTCTTAATATCTTCTTCAATAGAATGTCTTCCAAGAATCAAAAGAACTTTCTTATGGCGCATCAGCGTTCTGTTTATCGGATAAAAAATATATGGAATAAGATCCCAGTAAAATGGATTGTTAAACAGTACACTTTTTCCATGCAGCATATCCAACGAGGAATAAATATAATTTGACTCCAACGGGAATCCGGTATCGTTCAATGCCTTATAGTACTTCGCAAATGTAACAGTCATAGGATCATCGTCAGCCAGCAAATTTTCAATTACATTCCCTGCTGAAATCGTTGCTTCGGAACTATAATGTGTGATTGTATCCTCTGCTACAAGATGTCTTGCGAATACTGTTCTAAGGAATTTTCTCATCAACGAGTAATTGACTGTTTTCTGGGCATCTTCATCTTCTCCAAGTATTTCCTTGAAGTATTCACTTCTTGTAAGACCATCTAAAAAGAAATAAAGCTCACCAACTATAATAATTCCAAACACTGGGTAATATGGCGCAGTAAGCTTTGCTTCCTCCATCCATTGATTGCTTGCCAAGAATAACAGCGTGGATATAATGATCGAGCCATAATAGAAATCTGAGAAATACTTTCTCATCTGACCGTAACGATTCTTAATAGACCAGAAATTTTTATCTTGTTCGTAGTTGTAAAACAGACCTGCAAGATTTCTATGCAATGCTCTGTCTACAGAGAAAATTGCTGATAAAATAAACAAAATAATTCTTTTTATGATATAGTAGCCAATCAGCATAATTGGATTTGTAACAAAAAACAGCCAGTAGCTCCAGTTGATACTTCTGATAATTTGATCAACAGAATCAGATAAATTAGGAGATACGGACTGAAGTCTTACAGGTATATTGTATATGAAATCCAGTATGCCTTGATTGATACTGTCTATATAGTAAAGGCAACACCGCACAATAGACATCAAAAGAGACAGTAAAACAAAAACTCCCAGCAAAAAAGCTGAGAGCATTGAGAAGTATTCAAATTTCATCGCAAGGCGCACTGAATCAGACCGACAGAGAAAATCTGTCAGCCAGATACAGATTCGCCAATGCGAACATAATATTCAATTTGGCAGTTTGTTTTCGCAAACCTCGGTATCGGGTTTTACGATAGCGAAAAATATTTTTTACTACTGCAAAAACGTGCTCAACCTTACAACGAACGGATGATTTCTGATGTTCTTTTTTCTTTGCCGCATACTGACCGCTTTTGGATAATTTCTTTATGGATGAAGGTCGTCTGTTGATGATGTACTTGATGTTTTTTCCGTCTTTATTCTTTTTGATTGCTTCAGGTCGCTTTTTTGCTCCTATATAACCGCTATCACCATATGCACGTTCTTCTTTTCCATGCAGCAATTCACTCATAACGGTAACATCATGTTCGTTCGCCGGAGTCGCCTTTATTGTGTGAACAAGTCCATTTTCCTCATCCACGCCGATATGTGCCTTATATCCAAAATGCCATGTGTTTCCCTTTTTCCCGGAACGCGCCTCGGGATCACGCTTCTTTTCCTTGTTTTTGGTGGAAGATGGTGATTCAATAAATGTGGAATCTACTATCGTTCCCTTTTTCAATATCAGTTTTCGTTCTGTCAGAATTTCTACAACTCTTGCAAATATCTTCTCCTGTAACCCATTCTCCGTAAGGATATTCCGGAATCTTCCAATTGTATCTCCATTCGGAACTTCATCAGGAGAATTGACTCCGCAAAAGTCAGAAAATGCACGGCTGTCTATCACTTCGTTCATGACTGCCATATCTGCAAGATTGTATACATTCTGCAAAATAAATATTCGCAGCATTAATTCCAGTGGGTATGGCTTGTTTCCGACCTCTCCTTTATAATAGCTCGGCTTTATGATTCTGGTAAATTCTTCCCGCGGAATAATTCCTTCAAGTTTATCCAAAAATTCTCTTTTGTTGGTTCTGGCTGCACTCAACTCATCATTTATTTCTGCCAGCATCATTTGTCTTTCCATTTCTCTATTATATCACATTTTTCAGGCTTTGGCAATTGTGCGGTGTTGCCCAAAATCATCAAGTAATTTAGACTGACTTATGCTTAATGCTTCATTCATATTATATCCTTCAGCACCTTCAAATGCTTTTTTTGCCATAGGATGATGCCCTTTCATATCTTTATATGTTCCCATACCATCTGGTACTTTATCAGGTTGACACATCGCATTATGCACCCAAACAGCGCAATCACCAACAAAATAAGTATGGAAATCCTCCACC
>CALESG010000110.1 GCA_937907215.1 uncultured Ruminococcus sp. | reverse complement strand
TTTCACATCTGCATACTCTGTTAAAACGTTTTTAGCTTATTGGTACAAGTTCTAATTTTAACACTTAAAATTCTGATTGTCAGCCCTTAGAGCTGATTTTATTTCAAAAGCTTTTCCTGTACAATAGTAATGAAACTATATTGAATAGGAGGACTTTCCAGAAATGAAAACTATTAATTACCATGAAATGGGCAGCAGAATCCGCAAGCAAAGAGAACTTTTAGGGTATACCAGAGAACAGCTTGCTGAAAAGCTTGACGTATCTACAAAATTTTGCTCTGATATTGAACTCGGCGTGAAAGGTGTTTCCATTCAGACACTTGCTAAGCTCACTGAACTTCTATACCTCAGTTCAGATTATATCTTATTTGGTGAATGCACACAGGGCGATTCTATGGAACTGGAAATGCTTTCTTTGCTCAATCAGAAATGTCCTGAGAAGCACAGAAATAATCTGATTACCATTGTTAATGCATTTGTTCATTCTGTCTCCGAAGAGTAAAAAGATTGCGGATTTCTTCTTCTGACAGTTCAGGATTCAAATCCAGGATTTCATATAGGCGGAGCAGGATATATGCGTTCACTTTTGGAATTTCGTTTATTTTGTCTGCCTTCTCCGTTTCGCCGATTTTTCTGAGCCATATTTCCAGTTCACCGCTGCCGTAATCATAAATCAATTCATCAATGCAAAAGCAACGTTTCAAGTCTTGCAGTGTTTCAAGATATTCGCCGTTCATCAGCATACTTCCACCTCCTGAAAAAAGGATACCACAAAATTTCAGATAAGTAAATACAAAACAGTTCCGAAAAAAATTTAAAATTTCGGAACTGTTTTATCTTGACACGCTATATCAGGTATTCAGCAATATCCAACATTTGATTTTCTAACTTTTCCGCTGCATCATCATACATCTGAGCTTCAATATCATTAAACTGTTCATAATCCTCAAAGCTCAGCAACCTTGGAAAGCACAAAGGTTTTGACAAATATATTTTTCTTCCTAAAGTCATCGGTATCTCTTCATTTGGTTCGCAGTTCAAATAGTACCATTCGCTCAGCGGTGAAAGATTTGCAAAGCAGTAATCACAGAAATCTATATCAGCATCCTCAAAATATGCTCTTCTCAAATGGTCGTACAATTCTAATTCAGACTGATATTGGTTGAAATTTTTGCCATTATCCTTTAAAATATTATACTCCTGATATTGAAATATTGCTTTCAGATTCGGCATTGCATCATACCTGTTTTTCTCGCAAGCACAGCAAAGATAATATATGGCTTAATAGGCTTTAATTTTTCATCGCTGTTAATATGTATCAGCAAAGATTTTAGGTTATCTTTGTAGACCTCATTTTTTATACCATCATGCAAAAAAGTATGCTGTATGGTCAAATGATACAGAAAATCCGACTCTTCCTCACATTCTGCATTTTTTATTTTTATCGGCTTTTTCAAATATTCCAGTAATTCCTGATATTTCTTAATGCTCTCGGTTTGAGACTCCAAAAATTCTGCCAGTTCTTGTATTGATTCACGCTGGCGAAGATAATTTCTGATTTCCTGCTCTTCTGTTCATTCACCTAATACCTTATTCAGCAAGCCGACATCTGTCATAATACAAAAATACAGATACTGCAAATCTGGATTATCAGGATACTGTTCCATACGTTCTATCAAGTCATAACAGGTTTCAACAAGATTCTGACTACCGATAGAATACTTTGAAAGCAGACTATAAAACTGTTCTTTGAACTGCTTTATTTTTTGTTTTACTTCATCAAAAGTAAGATGATTCTGTTTCAGCAATTCATCAAATTCTACATACTGGTCAGCCAGCTCATTGATATATTTGTATATTTCATAATCAATATCATACATCACTAAATTCCTCTCAGCATCCTGTTACAATCTCTTTTTATTCTCTCTCCGTCTTCGCTGTTCAGGATTCTCATATCATCAAGATGCAGCAGGATTAATTCTTTCCACAATTCGTCATCTGATTCCTTTGCAAGTTCAAGCGTTAGCTTCATGATACGGAGTTCTTCATTTTCATCCATGTTTTCAATTCGTTTTATGGTACGTTTTGGAACAAGTTTATACATTTTCTTCCTCTTGTATACTTGCACATCAAGTATCTCCATTATCATTATTTTCTAAATTATTATTCTTTATAAAAGCATCAACTGTCATTCTATGCACCTTAAATATCCGTGCAATTTCGCTTTTAGATACATTCTGTTGTCTTAACACTCTAATTACTTCTTCATTGCCTGATAATTTGACATGAGAAGATTTTCTTCCCTTTGGGCGACCAAGCACAACTCCTTCAGAACGCTTTCGAGCCAACGCTTCTTTGGTTCGCTGACTAATCAAGTTTCTCTCTATTTCAGCAGAAAGTCCAAAAGCAAAAGCAAGAACCTTGCTCTGAATATCGTCACCAAGACGGTAATTATCCTTAATCGTCCAAACACGGCACTCTTTTGTCATGCAGATATTCAAAATCTCCATAATCATAAAGAGATTTCTACCGAGTCTTGAAAGTTCTGCACAAATAATCAAATCATCTTTTTTTACCCTTTTCAATAACTTACCCAGTTCACGTTTGTCATAATTCTTGACACCACTTATAGTTTCCTCAATCCAGCCATCTATTTTAATATCATTCTGCTTTGCAAAATTCTCTATCTCAAAACGCTGATTTTCAACCGTCTGCTTGTCCGAACTTACTCTGATGTACCCGTAATTCATAATAATTTCTCCTTTAAAATTTGATTATAAATAACGAGCGATTATGTTCAGCAGAATGCTGAAATAAACCGTTTTGATAGTTCTGACAGCTGGGTCATCCTTTCTCCTGTCGAGCAGTCTATTAAGAGGAAAATTGAAAGTATAGGAACTCCTCTTAAAGATTGGAACGTCAATATTTATAGGGGTATTCTGACAGGTTATAATGAAGCTTTTATTATTGATGGAAAGAAGAAAGATGAATTAATTTCCGCTGACCCAAAATCTGCTGAAATTATTCGACCGATTTTACGGGGCAGGGATATAAAACGTTATTCTTATGACTTCAAAGATTTATATATAATAGCTACTTTTCCAAGTATGCATTATGATATTAATGACTATCCTGCCATTAAAGATTATCTTTTATCATTTGGCATTGAACGTTTGGAGCAGACAGGAAATACTAGTTTAATTAACGGACAACTTATTAAATCAAGAAAGAAAACCAATAATAAGTGGTTTGAAACACAAGATAGCATAAGTTATTGGGACGATTTTTCTCGACAAAAAATTATATGGAAACGTGTTGGTTCATTAATCCGTTTTTGTTATGATGAAAAAGGTTATTTTTGTTTAGATAGCACTTGTTTTGCAACAGGTGAAAATTTGAAGTTTTTAACATTGTTATTAAATTCTCCTATGGGAAAATACTTACTTAAGAATTCTCCCAAAACTGGAACTGGTGATTTATTGATAAGTGTTCAAGCTATTGAGCCAATAAAGGTTCCTGTCATTTCCAAAGAAACTGGTAAAATGTTTGAAAGCTATTTTAACGACTTGTTATACTATACAAACAACAAATTGTATAAACAAGCAGATGAATTAACGTCATATGTAAACAATCTTATTTTTAATCTATATCAACTCGATTTTTCAGAAGTTGAGCATATTTGTGCCTTTGAGGTATGATTTTCTATATACTTGATTTCTTCTGAATTTAATGAAAATATATTATAAATCATATTATTTAGTTTATTATCTATAGTACTTATGTCAGAGCCATTTGACTTCAATTCTATAATGTAATCAACTGCTTTTATAAATGATTTTTCTATATTTAAATCTATACATGGAACAGGTAATGTTTCTACTTTGTATTTTAACCATTGTACAGTACCGACTCCTGTTGTCGTAGCAATTTGTGAAAAAAAGTATTCGCAAAGCCTTGAATTAAGAAAAGCCAGCAAATAATGTAAATGTTCACCTGAGAGCAAAAACGCTTTGTTTGATAAGAAATATCTTCCGTTTTTATCAAGTGTGAACTTTGGCTTATCTGAAATCTCACCCCAAATGATTTTTTGCTTAGAAAAATCGTCCCAATTTAATTATTGTATAATAAAATCACAGCTTAAACAGTTCGATTATCTTCCATGAGCATCCACTGTTTAAGTTAGGAATCTTGACAAGTGAATAATGATAAGGAGTAATGTACAATGTGTAATTTCACTTGCAACTCAAATACAGAACACTCCAATGACGGACTGTTTATGTATGTTACACCTGAGAGCGTGGACAAGTATCCAAACCTTTTCGGCGGAGGAAAAACGAGTTCAGAGCCAAAAGATGAAACCGTATCTTTTACTCCAAAGGAGCAGGAAATAGTGGCAACTAAGCCTAAGATTCCTCCTGATGATATGGATTTAGGCGATAAGCGTGAAAAAATACGTCATAAGTTCGTTAAAGAACTCAGTCAGCTTAATCTGTTGTTAAGGCATCAGGATACGCTTTAAATGATGGACAATTACATCTACAGACCATATAATGAATCAACATTTATGAATAGTGTTTTCAATTATATATGTAATTGTGGATTTGAGTTGTCATACAAGGATATCGTTCAGATAGTCAACGAATTAAAAATGAGAGCAAGTCCATTCGTTGGTGAACCAAACGATGAGAGATATACCTATTGCAAAAATGGTTACTTCAATAATCAAACGGGAGCATTGGAGGTAATTGCTCCTATTCATTACTTTCCCACAATCCAGCTCGCAGGTTTTTACTTAGGAGTTGCTCCGCAGATTCATCCTATTATGGACAAATTTTTATCAACCCTGTTTGATGAAAATGATATGCTGATTCAAAGAGCATGGGAAATAATCGGGTACTGCATAAGCAGTGATGCTCATGCGAAACGTTTCTTTGTATTTACTGGTTCTTCGGGAGATAACGGCAAGTTGACATTTATTGCCTTGATATGCGGATTACTTATTGGAACTGCAACAATAGGTATGTCCATGAAAAACTTACTCGGCGGTCGATTTGCAATGTCCGAACTTCAAGGCAAACGTATTAATGTCAGTTCTGATGAAGGTGCCTTAACTCTTGATAGTGCTCAGTTAGCAGTATTAAAGAGAATCTCTGGGCATGATAGGATAACTGCTGATAAGAAAAATGCAATGCAAGTCAGCTTTTTAAGCACTTGCAAAATTATAATAGCAAGTAACCACGACATCGGAATGGCATACAGTAGTGGTGATAGTGCTATTAGGCGTAGAATATGTACTTTGCCGTTTGACGTAAAAATCCCAAAAGCCGAGCAGAATCCCAACATTGTTTCTATGATATTAAATTCCGAATTGAATGAAATTACCACTGAAGCTTTGAATGCTTTTATCAGATTGGAAAACAATGGATATTGTTTTACTGGTGACGGTACAGGACTGGATGATTATACAATTCATTCTACGCCTGCGAATGCTCAGTATTATGATATAGAGGATTTTGTAAGCAATTTTGTAAGACTTGCACCTGGTAATTTCATTTTGACTAAAGACTTATACGAAACTTTCTATTGTAACTATGACCGTAACCACGAGATATTCAAAGATGTAACAGGTTTTTCACAGGCTTTGTATAAGTACTTGACCACTAACGGCTTCATAGTCGAAAAAGTTAAGAGACATTAGGGTAATGGTTATGAAGGCATAATGATTTTCGAACCTTAAAAAGAAGGAAGGACGAATTATGAGAAAAACAATTTTAGATTTAAAAATGAAAGTAATTTCATCTGAACCCGAGGGCGTTTATATAATGCCTGCCGATTCCAAATACACGATACCAGAGTTGAAGGAAAGAATGGTAACCGTAGTGAAAGAACAGCAGTACGCTGTTCTTCGCTTCCTCAGCCTTGTTAGTGACTTTAAAGTTGGCAGTGAAAAGCAATACATAGGTCAAGTTATAGACCTTAACAAAATACCGAATCTGGGTGAGTCGATGATTATTGCGGCTCCGACTGGTTCAGGAAAGACAAAAGCGATAACTAAAATTATAAAGAATGCCGATATTCCTGTTGTGTACTTAATTAACAGAGTCGCACCTCTTTGGCAGTTCAAAAAGGATTTTATCAAGGCGACTACAAGCATCGATGTTCCTATGGAAATGATTGATATTGCCTCTATGGGCGAAAATATCACAGCGCTTACTTATCAGAAATTTGCTGAAATAGCGTATCAGTATAAAGGTAAGGAATGTATGATAATACTTGATGAAGTTCATTGTCTGCTTGAAGATGCAACATTCTCAGTATATCCTGAAAAATTTATCAGATATTTGAAGTCTAATCTAAATAACACATCAAGAATTTATCTTACTGCAACACCAGATGCCGTCAGCCCTGGTATTGCCTACGTTGAGTGCACATCTGAAGCTGACAAGGCACTATCAACTATGACATGGGATACAGAAGTAAAATCTGTTCGCTATGGTTATGAAGTATGAGCTGTGCAATAAGGATTATTCGCAGTATGTGGATATTCTCAAATTCAAGAACAAAAATCCAAATAAGACTGACCGTTCACCATTTACCGAAGATGAAGTCAATGCTCTTTGGGTTCAGAAAGATAACATTTATGTTCAGATTGTGCTGATGCTGATTTACAGCGGAGTAAGAGTTTCAGAGCTTCTTGACCTCAAACGTGAGAATATTTACATAGACGAGCATTATTTCAAGGTTGTAGAAAGCAAGACGGACAGCGGTGTTAGAGTTGTTCCGATACATAACAGAACCTATCCTATTTTCAAGAAATGGTATGATGAAGGCTGCGAGTACCTGCTTCATACTCCTGATGGAAAGCATTTTACATACCGCAACTATTACGATTCATACTGGACACCTGTTATGGAGCTTATCAGATGCTCTCACAAGCCGCATGATACTCGTCATACCTGCATTTCAATGATGGCAGCGAAAGAAGTAAATCCTACTCTCATAAAGAAGATTATCGGTCATTCAGGCGCTATGTCGCTTACCGAGAAAGTTTATACACACGTTAATGTGAAGGAGTTGCTTGAAGCAATTAACAGGATATAAAGAAAACGCTGGGATTTTAATCTCAGCGTTATTTTTTGTTAGTTACCTGTTAGTTACGTGTTAGTTACCGCCTGATTTTCACCCGATTTCAGATGAAGTCAAAGTAATAAAAAACCTCGAAAATACTGGATTTTCGAGGTTTCTTGTATATGATAATCGAAATATAATTATCTCTTTGAGAACTGAGGAGCACGACGAGCGGCCTTGAGACCGTACTTCTTTCTTTCCTTCATTCTTGGATCACGAGTAAGGAATCCAGCCTTCTTAAGAGCAGGACGAAGCTCAGGATTGAATTCCAAAAGAGCACGAGAAACACCGTGACGGATAGCACCAGCCTGACCTGTAACACCGCCGCCTGTAACAGTACAAACGATGTCCATGGACTCCAGAGTATCAGTCAGAGCCAAAGGCTGACGGACGATAAGCTTAAGAGTATCAAGACCGAAGTAATTATCAATATCTCTGCCATTGATAGTAATGTTGCCGTTGCCCGGATACAGTCTAACTCTTGCTACAGAGTGCTTTCTTCTGCCTGTACCGTAATAATATTTAACTTTAGATTCGTACATTTTTTATGCTCCCTTCCTTAGAATTCACAAACTTCTGGCTTCTGTGCAGCCTGCTTGTGTTCAGCACCCTTGTATGTGCGTAAACGAGTCAGCTGAGCTGCACCAAGCTTATTGTGCTGGAGCATGCCCTTGATTGCGATCTTCATAGCTTCATCAGAACGTTCAGCCATCATATCCTTATACTGAATCTTCTTTAAGCCACCGATCCAACCTGTGTGCCAATAATAATACTTCTGCTCAAGCTTGTTGCCTGTAAGAACAGCTTTGTCACAGTTGATAACGATTACGAAATCGCCGCAGTCAACGTGTGGAGTAAAAGTAGGTTTATGCTTACCTCTCAGAATGTGAGCAGCCTGTGCTGCAACACGACCAAGCGGCTTGCCTTCTGCATCAATGATATACCATTTACGGCTTATTTCTGAAGCCTTAGGCATAGTTGTTGCCATAGTCAATTCCTCCTGAATTTCTATCAAAAATATCTTCGTTTCCTGTTTGCATTTATGCATTAGGAAAACCAGGCAGAGGGCAGTTGGGTTAGACTGCACTGCCGGTGTTTCGCAAGATACTAACCGGTCTCTCTGACAGTACAAGAATAATTATATACTAAAAAGTGCATTTTGTCAAGCTTTTTTCCGTAATTTACTTTTGAAATACTGTGAAATTTTGCCCTAAAAATCATCGGTTTGATGGTCAGATTGACGGCTTTTGCTCTATTATTATTCTATTATAATACTGTTTTTATCTTCGTCAAAAAGTATAAATTTTGTAATTCCTATAAGTTTCGGATTTTCATCATTTTGAATATATGCTTCGATCTCACTTGTAAATATTCTATCTGCATCTGTATCAATATTTTCACAGTCTATTTTAAGCTTAATGCAAACAGGTTCACCGTTTTCAACAGTTTCTTCTTCATATACTGTTACGTGTATATCATGTTTTCCATCGTATTCTAAGTTATCATCAGGAACTTTGCCAAAATAAGGCATACCTTCAAAGAAATCCATAGCTTTGCTGATATTCTTTTGAGTTTCAGGTGATTCTGCAAGTTCATCACAAAGGAGCTGACTGAAAGCATAATCATCACCTTCACCAAGAGCCTTTGCAGCTTTAGAGGCAATATCACGTCCTTCAGTATAAAATTCCTGCCATGAGTATCCTACTTCTATTTTTGAATCATCAGATTCACTTTCTATAATTATTTGTGTAATGCCTTCACGTTTTGGGTCATTTAGATATATAAGATTTTCAGATACATAGATAGAATATTCCTGTTTTGTATCTGTTACAATGTCATCTATGCTGAAAAAACGATCAAGTTCTGTAGTAGTTCCGTATCTGTTTGATTTGCCTTCCGAACCTGTTACATTTTCATCAAATGAAATGATATTTCCATCTATGAAATCAAATGCATCCTGTATCTGCTCATCTATATCATCAAGATCCTGCGATCTTTCGCATAACATTTCCTTTAATGCTGAAGTATCTTTATCATTAAAACAAGCGGCGAGTTCCTGTGCAATTTCCAGATTGGAAGGCAATTCAGATTGACGTTTTATATTATCAATTACATTGTCTAATATACCGCATCCGCTTAAAAAAGCTGTTAAAGATAATGCTGATGTACAAATTATTGTGAGTTGTAACAATTTTTTAGTTTTATTCATAAAATAAATATCACTTTCCTTTATGTATAACTACGCAGTAGTAGTCTTCAAATTGTGGTTTTATTTCACTTACAAGGTAATCACCGCAATTATAATTCAAAGCTCCTGATGAATATCCTCTTTTGTCATTGTCAGAAAGCCATGACAGTGCAATGCTGCAATTTTCACCATTTTCCGGAAGCTCTTTCTTATCAAAGTATACCCATATGGTTTCTCTGGATGTCGGCAGTGAATACGCCTTTGAAACTATTTGTGTATTTACTGTACTGCTATAGTTCCAGTTTTCAGGATCATCAGGCTCAGTTTCATTCAGACTTATTATCTCGTTATTTTCAGTAATATATGAAATATCTCCGAGGGTCTGTACAACGGGCTTGAAATAGTCGTATTTTGAACCGCTTTTGGAATATTTATATGAAACTGCTTCACTAATGTACATTCCATATTTATATTTATAATCATTATAGCTATTTACTGAATTCAACTCATTGTATTGACTATACCAATCAGAGGTATTAAAGCTTTCATTATAAGAAAATACGGCTGCATAGTTTTCGCCGAATACATCTTTCATTGTTTCTTCATCAAGAATTGATATATCAGCTGATTCAAAGCAGCTTACTGAACAGTTAAAGCAGCGTTCTTCATAAATATCGTCAATATTGTTGCCGTTAAAATATGTATTATAAAGCAGATAGTAATTATCCATACTTTCTTTTTGTTTATAATTATAATGATTTTGCATTAAAATATTGTCACATTGGATTCCTGTTTCTTCATAAAGTTTATTTTCTATAAATTTTGTTATTTCCTCTTCCTGATAGTTGTCACGCCCGTCTTGATTTACTGTTTTACCGTCTATATAGACCGTAAACCTTTTTTCATCATGTTTCATTTCAATAAATGCATAGCCTGTAAATGTAGGACCGAATAATCCTCCTTCTGATTCAACTTTTGAATTTGTTATGTCAGCAGTAAAGCCATACTTCTCCTTTATATATGAAACAGCATTTTTTTCAGCCTGCAATAAATTTTTTTGGTTTTCTTCACGCTGCTCACGGCTTACACAGCCTGTAAGCATAGCAGAAAAAATAATAATCGCTGTAATAAATGATATTTTCTTCATTATGCATAACCCTTTTTTATAATAAAAAGCTCTCAAGAACTTTGAGAGCTTTATTTTATATCTTTAATTTAAACCATCTCATACTCTGTACATACTGACGTGATAGATGCTGTTGTTATTGCTGCCGCACTGGTATCAGCAGCACTTGTGCAGGAACTCAGCATTGCTGCTCCCATAAGAATTAAGATAGAAACTAAAATACGATTTTTGCTGCTCATAATCAGCACTCCCTTCTCAGCAGATTTATATTCTTTAGGACACAATATCATAATATCACATCTGAGGCGGATATGCAAGCGAATTAGTAAACTGTAAACATTGTTTACCATATTGGAATTATTTTTTACTGAATTGTAATTTATGCATATTCAGTATATTTTTGTATTATATAATACAATAATAATATATATGAGCAGTGATTGTAAATTATTCAGGAAGCTTGGCGTCTATTGGTATATTTTGCCTAAGGCTTTCTTTGGCATCGAGATAACGTTGATTTTTACTGCCACGAAATCTTATATCATAACTTTTTAGTGATTCTTCAAATCTTCCATCAATAAGAATATCTGTTTCTTCAAGCAATTCTTTCCATTCAGGGTGTTTATCAAAGCCGTTTATAAGTTCTTCAAATGTATAGCCGGTATATGTTACAATATCAAGATTGCCAATGGAGTGAATTTTTTTTCCAATACTTGCAAGAGCAGCTGCTTGACAAAATGGTTCACCGCCGCTGAATGTTACGCCGTCCAGAAGGGGATTAGCTTTTATACTTTTTAACAATTCTTCTTCTGAAATTATAGTTCCGCCATTAAAGTCATGCGTTTGCGGATTATGACAGCCTTTGCAGTGATGCGGACAGCCCTGAGTAAAAATAGTAAAACGGATTCCATTTCCATCAACTATTGAATCGTTTACAGTACCGGCAATACGAATATCCATGTTTATCTCTCCCGTTATAATATCAATAAAAGTTTTTTGCACTGCTTTTTTCAAAAAAGCAGTCGTAGGGTCTGGGACGAGAAGTCCCAGATGATTGCGAAGCAATCATGAAACGCCTTAAGTCCACATCAAATTAAAGAACAGATAAAAAAGCAAAAAATAAAAAAACAAAAAGCAAAAAGTAAAATTTCGCATTATAACAAAGCTTTCCGTTACAGTAAAAGAACATAACAGAAAGCCTTGTTTAAAATTCAAGCAAAGACAGCCAGCGAAATTTGCGTACACAGCAAGAGCGGAGCGAAGCGACAAATCTTGCGGTCGATTTACAATTTCTATATTTAGGGAAATTATATTTTTATTTTATTTATTGGTGAAATTTTCTATTTAAAGAAGTTTTAAACGGTTTGCAAAAATTGGTCGCTTTGCTCCCTCTTTTGCTATGTTGAAAATTTCGCATTTTTATCTTGAATGAAAACTTATACAAGATTTTCTGTTTTTTGCTTTGATTTGAAATTTCTGCTTTTTTGAATGCGAAATTTTCTTTGCTTACTGTTTTAACTTTAATTAAATTGATTGAATTTTTGATTTTTATGATTGCTTTGCAATCATTCGAGGCTCTGCCTCGAATTCCGCCAGCATTTTTGAAAAACTGCTGGACCGAAAAACTTTTATTGATTTGATCCTTTTTTACTTTGTTAAACCGTGCTTTACTCTGTCGTGTTCTTCTGAACGTTTAGCATCGTTAAACCTGTCAAGTGTGCCTACAAGATAACCCGTTATTCTGCGTATGCGTTCAAATGAACCACTCTCTTCAGTGCGTCCGCACATAGGACAGGTGTCGCCGATAATGCCGGTAAATCCACAGCAAGGATCTCTGTCAACAGGATGATTTATAGAGCCATAACCAATACCGCACTCCTTCATATAGCGTACAACCTTTTCAAATGCAGATAAGTTCTGGAGCGGATCGCCGTCCATTTCTATGTAGCTGATATGACCACCGTTTGTAAGTGCATGATATGGAGCTTCAATGCGTATTTTATCAACTGCACTTATAGGATAATATACCGGCACATGGAATGAGTTTGTATAATAATCACGGTCTGTAACACCCGGAATAATACCATACTTTTCCTTGTCAATACGTACAAATCTTCCCGAAAGACCTTCAGCCGGTGTTGCAAGCAGTGAGAAGTTAAGACCAGTTCTCTTGGCTTCCAGATCCATACGTTCACGCATTGCTGTGATTATTTCCAATCCCAATTCACGAGCTTCTTCACTTTCACCATGGTGTGAACCGATAAGTGCTTTCAGAGCCTCAGCAAGACCTATAAATCCAACAGAAAGTGTACCATGCTTCAGTACTTCTTCAACGGTATCATCAGCTGAAAGTGCATCAGAGCCGATCCAAACACCCTGACCCATAAGGAAAGGATAATTTCTAACCTTTTTCTGACACTGGATATGAAAACGGTGCATAAGTTGATCAATTGTAAGATCCATCATTTCATCAAGCATATCAAAGAACAGACCAACATTGTGATCAGCTTTTATAGCAAGTCTTGGCAGATTGATGGACGTAAAGCTAAGATTTCCTCTTCCTGTAACAATTTCATTGTCAGTGTCATATACATTACCTATAACTCTTGTACGACAGCCCATATATGCTATTTCTGTACGGTAATCGCCTTCTTTGTAATACTGCTTATTGAATGGCGCATCAAGGAATGCAAAATTCGGGAAGAGCCTTTTTGCAGAAACACGGCAGGCAAGTTTGAAAAGACTGTAGTTTGGATCGGATTCATTATAATTTATGCCTTCCTTTATCTTGAAAATATGGATAGGGAAGATAGGTGTTTCTCCGTTTCCAAGACCGGCTTCTTCAGCAAGCAGAATATTTTCAATAACCATTTTACCTTCAGGAGAAGTATCTGTACCATAATTGATAGAACTAAATGGCGTCTGTGCACCTGCACGGCTGTTCATTGTATTGAGATTGTGAATAAGAGCTTCCATTGCCTGATATGTTGCACGATTTGTTTCACGATAAGCATTTTCAGCAGTGAAGCTTTGAAGTTTATCAGCCATAGTTTCATCTATTTTAGTTAGCAGATATTCTTTTTCAGCCTCCTGAAAGCCGTTATCATTTGCAAGACAAGGAATAATGCCCTTTTCATTAAAAATTTTTGCGGCATAATCTTTTACAAATTCACCGCTGTTTTCCATTCCCGCAACAAGTGCAAGACCACGTTCCATATTACGCAGATAACGCTTTTTATATGTTTTTTTAATTCCGCCTGCCATTGCATAATCAAAGTTTGGAATGCTTTGACCACCATGCTGGTCATTTTGATTAGACTGAATAGCAATACAAGCAAGTGCAGAGTAGCTTGCAATATCATTAGGTTCACGCAGGAAGCCGTGACCTGTAGAGAACCCGCCTTCAAATAGTTTTATAAGATCAATCTGACAGCAAGTAGTAGTAAGAGTTAAGAAGTCCAGATCGTGAATATGAATATCACCGTCATGATGTGCCTTTGCGTGTGCAGGATTCAGAACTTTCATTTCATAGAATTCCTTGGCAGCAGAAGAACCGTACTTAAGCATAGTACCCATTGCGGTATCACCATCGATATTTGCATTTTCACGTTTTATATCGCTGTCTTTGGCGGAATCAAATGTAAGCTCACCCATAGTTTTCATGAGGTTTGATTTCATTTCACGATCACGTGTACGCTCATAGCGATAGAGAATATATGCCTTCGCAGTTTGAGCATGACCATTTTCAATAAGAGTTTTTTCAACCAAGTCCTGAATTATCTCAACGGTAGGTGTTTCCTTGCCATAATTTTCTTCATAAAGCTCACAGGTTTTAACAGCAATATCCATTGCTTCATTCATATCTGTACCGCCTACAGACTGAGCTGCACGGAATACAGCGTTTGCGATTTTTTCAATATTAAACGGAACTTTGCGTCCGTCACGTTTTATAATATGTATTATCATAAGAATAAAGCTCCTTCCAAAACACAAAATATTGTATGCAACTTGCAAAACAGACGGCGTATCTTGTATGCAAATCATCACTGTCATTCAGTATAGCCCATTTTAAGGAATTTGTCAATAGGCATAGGTTAAATTTATATTTTTCTTATCAAAAAAATTTCCGGGTATGCAGACAACCCGGAAATAAAGGCATTAGGGATTTTTTTCTAAAGGTTCATCTTTATCATGTAATAAGCCAGACCTATTACTATACAGCCGATGAAGATTATTATTATATTTCTAAAACGGAATCGTATTTTTGGCCGGATCTTTCGTCTGCCATAGCGGTCACGATTACTGCTCATTGCATTTCCTCCTTTTTATCCTTAATGATAATATCATTACCTTATGTCGTAAGGTTATTAAATATATAGGCAGCTTAGATTATCTTTCAATCAGCAATCTTTCATTGCAGTACTCGCATTCCAGCAAGCTGTCACCGATTGAAACAAAGCTTTTCGGCAAATATTTTTCTGTATGAGTAATACAATTTGGGTTTTTGCATACTGCATCATTATGAATTGTTCCGTGCAGTAGAGTAGTTTTTGTGTCAAGATTGAGCATTGTTATTATAAGTGCCATTCTTACATACATTCCATATCTTGCCTGCTTGAAATATGCAGCTCTTGGGTCATAGTCTATTTCAACTTCTATTTCGTCTACTCTTGGCAGCGGATGAAGTATTATCATATCCGGTTTAGCGGTTTTAAGCTTTTTCGCTGTCAATATATATGTATCCTTTTGTGCCAGATATTCCTCACGGCTTGCAAATCTTTCCTGTTGGATTCTTGTCATATATAGTACATCAAGCTCAGGAAGAACCTCTTCCAGCGATGATACCTCTCTGAATGGACAGCCGCTTGATTTGAGTATATCTTTTACATATGATGGAAGTTTCAGCTCCGGTGTGGAGATCAGAACAAATTCATTGCCTTCAAAACAAGACATTGCTTTAAGCAGTGAATGTACAGTTCTGCCGTTTATAAGATCACCGCACAGACCTATTGTGAGATGGTCAAGTCTTCCTTTTTCACATTTAAGGGTCAAGAGGTCTGTAAGAGTTTGAGTAGGGTGAAGGTGACCGCTGTCACCGGCATTTATAACAGGACAGTCAGCAGTAAGTGCAGCAGCCTTTGCTGCACCTGCAACAGGATGACGCATTACAAGAATATCTGCGTAATTGCTTACGATTTTTGTTGTATCTTTTAAAGTTTCACCTTTTGATACAGAAGAATTTGCCGGATTATCAAAGCCTATAAGTCTGCCGCCCAGACGAAGCATTGCTGTCTGGAAGGACATTTGTGTACGTGTAGATGGCTCATAAAATAAAGTTGCCATGATTTTTCCTTGACAGGCACCGGAATAGATCTCTGGATTATTTTTGATCTTTTCACCCAAATCGACTACTTCCTTCCACCATGAAACCGGATAGTCGTCAAGGTCAATCAGATGTGGATACGATGAAATCATATTTGAAACCTCCTATATTTTATCGTAGATATAAAAAATTATATCTGCGATATTAAAGCATTGCTTAAATTAAAGTACAATAGTGCCATTCATATATATTTTAAATGACATTCCAAAATATTGTGCTGCACGTTTGCACAGCAGCATTCTGTCCATAAATATTTCAAAATATTCAAGTACCGAAGATATTTCAGTATCGATATTCAATTCCAAAGTAAAACTCGTTTTATCATCCGAAACAGTAAGCTTTGAATTTGTAACAGCATAATTTACTCTGTCATGAATATCAAATGATGTAAAAGTAGTATTTCTTACACGACTTCGGCGAACGTCTGTTTTATCGGCAAGAATAAGAGCCGCCGATATTGGATCTACCGGTTGAGCGGTGCTTTCATCATGGTTCCCTATTGCGGAAATAATGGAGCATACTTCATCAGCAGGCATATGAAGTTTATCAAGCAAAACAAATGCCATTACAGCACCGCTTTGAGCGTGGTCATTGCGGTTTATTACATTTCCTATATCATGAAGAAAACCGGCTATCTTTGCAAGTTCTACTGTTCTTTCCGGATACCCAAGTTCCTCAAGTATCATTGAAGACACATAAGAAACCTTTTCCACGTGTGCAAAAGAGTGTTCTGTATATCCAATAGATTCCATAACCTTGTCAGCACGTCTTACATATTCTAAAACAGCCGGATTTCTTCTGATATATTCATAAGTCACATTACTTGCCACCGATCTCCCTCCTTAAAAAGTATTTGATCACACTTTTCCAAAATAAACGTCATACCATACAAGGAACATATAAACAGTCCAGATTTTACGGCTGTAATCACCTTTACCTGATCTATGATCATCCAAAAGCTCTACAAGTTTATCTGTATTAAAATATTTTTCAGCCGCTTCTCCGGTAAATGCATTTTTTACTATATTGTAATATCCGTCTTCTTTGAGCCATACACGAATAGGAACAGGGAATCCGAGTTTTTTCTTTACAGCTGTTTTGGCAGTACTTGGCGGCGTATCCTTTTTCGCAGCCATTCTCATAGCATATTTTGTAGTATATTTCATACCATCAGAAGTGCTTTTGTGAGATACTCTGTATTTTGTAGGTATTTGTTCAGCAAGAGCCATTACCTCCTTATCAAGAAACGGAACTCTTACTTCCAAAGAATTTGCCATACTCATCTTGTCAGCTTTTAAGAGTATATCACCTGTCATCCACATATGAAGGTCAAGGTACTGCATTTTTGTTACATCGTCTTTATCTTTTACCTTGTCATAAAACGGCTTTGTGATTGCAGTAGGGTCAGGTGCGTTTGTTTTTATTTTAAGAAGTTCTTTTCTTTCCTTTGGACTAAACATATAGGCATTGCCGATAAATCTCTCTTCAACTGTTCTGCCTTTTCTTACAAAAAAGTTAAGACCTCTTTTAGCAGGCAGTTTGCTTACAACAGATGCAATGCCGTGCCTTAAACCGATAGGAAGTTTATCATAAAATGTAGAACCGGGGTCGCTGTATACATTATATCCGCCAAATATTTCATCAGCACCTTCACCGGAAAGAGCTACTTTAAGTGAACGTGATGCCAAATTGCACACAAAATAAAGTGCAACTGCTGATGGATCTGCAAGGGGTTCGTCCATGTGGTATTGGATCAAAGGCAGTATGTTCCAGTATTCTTCAGGTGAGATTACTTTGTTGTAATTCTTTATGTTTATTGCTTCTGAAAATTCTTTAGCCCAGCCTATTTCATTATAGCGTTCTTCATTGCCAAATCCAACTGTAAATGTTTTATCTACATTTGCAATAGCAGCTACATAGCTTGAATCAACGCCGCTTGACAAGAATGAGCCAACTTCTACATCAGCAATTTTGTGAGCCTTTACAGAATCGTGGAAAGTATCGGATATGCGGTTTACCCATTCATCAAGCTCCGGCTTTTCATCAGGTGTGAATTTTACTTCCCAATATCTTTTTATTTCTAATTTTCCGTTTTTGTAAGTAAAGCAGTGGGCAGGAGGAAGCTTATATACACCCTTAAAGAAAGTTTCTGTACAGGGTGAATATTGGAAAGAAAGGTAATTTTCAAGAGCGTCGGTATTCAGTTCTTTTTTAAAATCCGGATGACATAAAAAGCTTTTTATTTCTGAACCGAACATGAATGTCTTGCCCATTTGTGCGTAATAGAGAGGTTTTATGCCGAAAAAATCCCTTGCACCAAAAATGGATTTGTTTTCTTTATCCCATATGATAAATGCAAACATACCACGCAGTTTTTCGAGTAGTTTTTCGCCGTATTCTCTGTATCCATATATAAGGACTTCGGAATCAGTTTGGGTTTTGAATTTATAGCCCTTTTTTATAAGTTCAGCTTTTATTGTTTTATAGTTATAGATCTCTCCATTGAATACAAGGATAAGTTTGCCGTCCTCGCTGTACAGCGGCTGATTTCCTGCATCGGAAACATCAATGATACTGAGTCTTCTATGACCTAGGGCAATATTGTCATCAACATATTTACCTTCTGCATCTGGACCACGATGTTTGATTTTATCAAGCATCGTGCCAAGAACCGAATCAGCATTGGAGATCGTATTAGTGAAGCCTATAAATCCGCACATAGTTGTTCCTCCCATATTCTCTGTTTTTATTATTATACTACATTATTTCTATTTTTGCAACAGCTATGAGTAACTTTTTCAAAGTAGAAATAAAATGCTGCTACAAAATTCAAGTTTGCAGCAGCATATATTTTTGAGTCTTATGATTACTGTCTTATCTGACCGGTTCCATCGATCAGATATTTTACTGTTGTAAGTTCAGTAAGAGCCATTGGACCTCTTGCGTGAAGCTTTTGAGTAGAGATACCTATTTCAGCTCCAAAACCGAATTCTTCGCCGTCTGTAAATCTTGTTGATGCATTTACATATACAGCTGCTGCATCAACTTCTCTCTGGAAACGCATTGCAGCATCAAAATCTTTTGTTATTATGCATTCAGAATGTTTTGTGCTGTATTTAGCTATATGAGCAAGAGCTTCATCAAATGATGATACAATTTTTACTGAGAGCTTATAATCATTAAATTCAGTATTGTAAATTTCATCAGTTGCCGGAAGAACACATTTGCCAAGTATAGCAGCAGTTTTTTCATCACCGTAAATTATAACATCATGCAAATCAAGTGCGGATTTTATCATTGGCAGAATTTTTTCTGCTACATTTTCATGTACAACAATGCCTTCAATTGCATTGCAGACAGACGGACGCTGAGTTTTTGCATTATCTACAACTTTGACCGCCATTTCAAAATCTTCATTTGTTGGCAAACACTTATCAATATATATATGACAATTTCCGGCTCCTGTTTCAATTACAGGTACAGTTGCCTGTTTAACTACAGATTGAATTAGTCCAGCACCGCCTCTTGGTATCAATACGTCCAAATATCCATTGAGTTTCATCATATCAGAAGCAGTTTCTCTTGATGTATCTTCTACAAGCTGAATACAATCTTTTGGCAGACCGGCAGTTTCTACAGCATCACGCATTATCTTTGTAAGACATATATTTGAATTTATTGCCTCTTTACCGCCACGAAGCAGAACTGCATTTCCTGATTTTAGACAAAGAGTAGCTGCGTCTACAGTAACATTTGGACGTGATTCAAAAATTATACCGATTGATCCGAGTGGTACACGTGTTTTTACAATTCTAAGACCATTTGGACGAACGCTGCCCTGTATAACAGAGCCTATTGGGTCGTCCATAGCTATAAGTTTGGATATAGAATTCGCCATTCCTTCAATACGTGCATTTGTAAGACGGAGTCTATCCTGCATTGCAGCACTCATATTGTTTTCCACAGCAGCTTTTAAGTCGAGTTCATTTGCGCTAATTATCTCATCTTTTCTTTCAATAAGAGCTTTGGAAATTGCATAGAGAGCAGCGTTTTTTGATTCCGGTGAAACAGCTGCCATTTTAGCGGCTGCTGCTTTTGATTTTTCACCAAGTGTCTGTGCGTAATTCATATATTATCCTACCTTTCTATATTCTATGAAATTGTATTGTATTTTAAGATTTATCAGAATAATTTTTTGCTAGAAATACTGTACCTACTTCTTTGTTGTCGAATAGGTCATAGAGCTTTTCAGGATCTTTGCCATTCATTATTATCATATCAATGCCTGCATCTGTAACCATTTTTGCAGCACTTATTTTTGTAGCCATTCCGCCTGTTCCCAGAGCAGAACCTGCACCGCCTGCCATTTCTACAATATTTTCATCTATTTTTTCAACAACAGGTATTACCTTGGCATCCGGGTTCTTATGAGGATCTGAAGAATAAAGTCCGTCAATATCAGACATTATTATAAGCAGGTCAGCGTCAGCGATATTTGCAACCATAGCGGCAAGAGAATCATTTTCGCCAATTTTCAGTTCAAGTTCATCAATAGCTACCGTATCGTTTTCATTTACAATAGGAATTACACCCATTTCAAGCAGTCTTTGAAGAGTATTCTGAACATTGGAAAGACCATTTGATAAAATGTGCTTGGTAAGCAGTATCTGAGCTACTGTAACATTATATTTTTCAAACATATTATCATAAGTGTGCATAAGTTCACACTGTCCAACAGCAGCTACAGCCTGTTTTGTGGGAGTATCAGTAGGCTTTGATGTTAAATTCAATTTGCCTATGCCCATGCCGACCGCACCGGAAGAAACTATTATAATTTCTCTTCCTGAATTATGCAGATCTGCAAGGATTTGTATAAGATTTTTCATACGGCGGATATTCAGCTTGCCTGTTTTGTGGGTAAGCGTGGATGTTCCGAGTTTAAGTACAATTCTTTTTTTTGAGGAAATATCAAACATATTTTATAGATGCCTTTCATTTTTAATATATACTGACTACATTTTGCGGTTTCCCTTGAAGGTATGCTTTAAGATTACAATATGCAATATCAAGAAGTCTTTGTCTTGTTTCAATAGGTGACCAAGCAATATGTGGTGTTATAGTACAATTTGGAATGTCTTTTAAAGGTGATTCGCTGTCCATAGGTTCTTTTTCAAGAACGTCAACTGCTGCTCCTGCGATCATGCCTTTTTTGAGAGCATCTGCTAAAGCGTATTCATCTACAACAGGACCTCTTGATGAATTTATAAGAAGAGCAGAAGGCTTCATAAGAGCAATATTTTCTCTTGAAACAAGCCCTTTTGTTTTTGGTGTTAATGGAGTATGTATAGTAAGTACATCAGCTTTTGAAAATGCTTCTTGTATACTTACGAGTTTAAATGTGCAGTTTTCAGGTTTGGTTCGTGTGCTTATAATTACATTCATACCGAATGCATCGCCTATTTTTGCTACCTTTTTGCCAATACTGCCATATCCGATAACTGCAAGAGTTTTACCGCTTAGTTCATATGCAGGGAATGGAAAATATGAAAATGCAGGAGCTTTTATCCAGTCACCGTTTCGCACACTTTCATCATACAAATGAATCTTATTGTAATGATAAAGTATCTGCGCAAATACATATTGAGCAACAGCATCAGTTGAATATGTTCCTGCATTGCAAACAGTTATTCCGGCATCTGCGGCGGCAGCCATATCGATGTTGTTGTATCCTGTAGCAAGAACGCCTATATATCGAAGGTTGCTGCACTGTTTTATTACATCAGCTGTTATTGGTGTTTTATTGCAAAGGAGAATTTCAGCATCACCAATTCGCATTGCGGTTTCTTCAAGTGCGGTGAGCGGATAGGCAAAAACATTTCCAAAGTTTTCAAAACATTTATAAGAGATCTCATCTTTGCAGCTCATTGTCTGCCAGTCAGTTATAACTATTTTCATTCGTTTTTACCGTTTGAATTTTCTTCAGATTCTGGCTCTTCAGAATTTTTCGGATTTTCTTCAGGCGCTTTTTCAGAATTTTCTTCTGGCTGCTCAGGCTGAATATTTTCACTATCAGTGTGCTTTTCTGAAATATCCGGCAGCGGAGTTGTGTCTTCGATTTCCTGCTTTCGGCGATTGCGTTCTATTATTGCAAATATTAAAGCACCGATTAAAATAATTGTTTCAAAAACGCCTACTGTATAAAAAAGCGAGCTGTTATCCGGCTTTATGTATATAAACAGCGACGCAGGTATGCCTATAGCTAAAAGAAGCTGATATGATTTCTTTGTACGAACATATTGAATCACAAAGAAAATGCAGGCAACAGCACAAAATACTATATGATATGTAAGCGAAATTGGAAAAGTTGTAGCGTCCATGATAAAAGGACTCCTTTCAATAAATATGGATTTTAAAATCTTAATAAATCTTAATTTATTTTATCACATAATTCTATTATTGTCAATCAAAACAAATTTTTGTAAAGTGAAATTTCTCAAAAGGTGAATGATTGTATAATTTTGTATCTGTTTTGTAACAAGCGTACAAATTAAAAATGAAGATGATAATAATATTGTTGCTTTGACTAAGGGAAAAAGGGTTCCATTTTTGAAATAAATATGTTATAATGTATGATATAGCTTTGTGGTGAGTTATGCTGCGGCGATCCTATAAGCTGTAACAAGGGATAGATTAAATGAAAAAATTATAAAGGAGGAATTTTTTTATGAGCAGCAACGAAACAGCGTTGTATGACGATTTTTTTGCATCTAGAAGTTCGGTAAAATATGCACCTGAACGCATATTTGAAAAATCTGAAAAAACAGTTGTCGACAGCGGAATAACGGATTATCCAGTTATTGATTTTGATGAAGCAGCACTTAAAAAACTTTCTGACAATGTGAAAAATACTATTAGCAGCAGTGATATTAAACCTGGCGGAGGAAGAATTTACTGTGCAGTCAAGAGAACATTTGATATTGTATGTTCTCTTTGTGGAATAGCAGTATTGGCAGTGCCTATGGGAATTGTTTCTCTGCTTATTTACCGTGAAGATAAAGGAAATCCTATTTTTTCACAGGTACGTCTTACAAAAGACGGCAAGACATTTAATATGTATAAGTTCCGTTCTATGTGTATGGACGCTGAAGAAAGATTTGCTGAGGTGCAAAAGACAAATCAGTGTGACGGATTGGCATTCAAGATGGAAAATGACCCAAGAGTTACTAAAATCGGACAATTTTTAAGAAAGACATCTATAGATGAACTTCCTCAGTTGTTTAACGTGCTTAAAGGCGATATGTCACTTATAGGACCAAGACCACCGCTGCCACGTGAAGTAAATTTATATACACCATATCAGATGCAGAGATTGCTTGTAAAAGGTGGACTTTCATGTTATTGTCAATGTAATGGCAGAAGCGATATGCCTTTTGATGAATGGGTTGAAAGTGACATCAGATACATAAAGGAACGGTCTATAAAGGCTGATCTAAAGCTCATTCTTAAAACTGTCAAGGTGGTATTTGAAAAGAAAGGTGCACGTTGACACGTTAAAATACGTTAAAAAGTATGCAGGCTGTTCTTTTTAGAACAGCCTGATTCTTTTGATATTATAATAATTTAAGGAGAAGATGATATTATGAAATGGAAATCATATCTTGCAGCGGCAATGACTGTTATGTGTCTAGGAACAGTTTTTTCTGGTTGTTCCTCAAACAGCAATGAAAGCAGCAGTACTGCTGAAAAGGCAACAGAGGCAGTTACTGAGGCGTCTGAAAAGGAAACTGAAACAGATGCCGAAAAGGCAGCTTCTGATAATGACGAAGAAACAAAGGCATCAGAAGAGGAGCAGCCGACAGAACACATAAGTCCTATGGAAACAGTAAGTGCTGCTCTTGGTACAGAGCTTAGCAATATTGACGCTATGCTTGACAGAGATGGTACTAATACATATAAAGCTAAACTTTCTGATATGATAGAAGAAGGCGATACTGTAAATTCGTTTACCTTTATTTTCTATTCATCGGACGATGTTTCTGATATGGTGAATTACAAAGGAGCTTGTGGTATATCTGTAACAGATGACTGCAAAGCTGCAACAGATGAAGGCTGGTATCAGTCAGATGATTTTGAGTATGCGGTAAACGGTGCTTATGCTGAAATAACTTGGAATGTTCCATCAGATGTTGTTCCATATATTGATTCTGCTGGTGAAGTACTTATCGGTTATTGGTGGAGCGAAGTTCAGCAGGTACGCTTGAGCAGTATTGTCTGCAATTATACCAAAACAGCTGAAATTCCTGTCGATGGTCAGAATGCTGCAAATCCAGCTAAATCACTCAGCTTTGGTGATGAAGATTCCAAAACAGGAAAAATCGATTTGACCGAGCTTTTGAGTTCTGATGATACACTTCAAACAGTAACATTTGATATTTCATCAGGCGGAAGCTTGGGCAAGTTTACAGGAGCATTTGGCATATCGCTTAAAGATAACAGCAAAGCCGCAACAGATGAAAACTGGTATCAGAGCAATGATTTTGCTGTAATTACAGATTCATCGAATCTTTCTCTTACATGGATAGTGCCTGATAATATAAAGCAAGATATTTCTCCGGATGGTCAGGTTATGCTTGGATTTTGGTGGAGCGATCAGCCGACAGTAACTCTTGACAGAGTATCTGTACGTTATAGTAATTCTACAGGAGAAACATCACATACAAATGCTGTGACAGATGATGAAAAGCTTGATTCAAGTTCAGGTACAACAGCCTCTTCTGAAGATGTTAACAAAATGTCTTCAGCTGAAATTGTAAATGATATTAAAGTAGGCTGGAACCTTGGAAATACTCTTGACAGTTACGATACAAACAGTGCAGATACAGAAACCGGTTGGGGAAATCCTAAGACCACTCAGGCAATGATCAGTGCTGTAAAAGATGCCGGCTTTAATGCAGTTAGAATTCCTGTAACGTGGAGCGAGCATATGTCATCTGATGGTACTATTGATTCAGCATGGATGTCACGTGTAAAGGAAGTAGTTGATTATGCATATAATGACGGTATGTACGTTATATTGAATGTGCATCACGATGATTATACATGGATCACACCTACATATAGTGAACAAGCAAATGTAGAAAAGAAACTTATGCATATTTGGGAACAGATTTGCAGCACCTTTGGAGAATACGATCATCATCTTATTTTTGAAGGCATGAATGAACCACGTGTAGTGGGTTCATCAACTGAATGGAGTGGCGGTACTCCTGAAGAGAGAGATGTTATAAATCAGCTTTTTGCAAAATTTGTTGAAACAGTACGAAGTACCGGCGGACTTAATGCAGACAGAACTCTTATAGTAACATCTCATGCACAATCTATAACAGAAGCAGCGGTAAGTGATGTTAAGGTTCCGAATGACGATCATATTATAGTTTCTATTCATAGTTATGCACCATGGGATTTTTGCGGAACTGAAAGTGACCGTTCAACATGGGGCAGCGACGCTGATAAAGCAGAGCTTGATAAAAACTTCAAATATCTTGCAGATACATTTATAAGTAAGGGTGTTCCTGTAATTATTGATGAATGCGGTTCTGTAAATAAGCATGATAATACAGCAGATAGAGCAGCTCATATTGAATATTATGTAAAGAGTGCAAAGCAGAATGGAATAAAATGTTTTATATGGGACAATGGTTCGGTAAATTCTGATGGCGATAATGGATTTGGTCTTTTAAATCGCAATGATTGTACTTGGTATTATCCATCCATAGTTAATGCTATAATGCGTGGAGCAGAGTAAGATAAGATTTAATTGCTTATAATTCAGAAAAAACAATAAAAAGTAATCATTTGCCTGTAAAATGTTTACAATGTGCATAATACGATAGCTTTACAGTTGTTGAAATTGCTGAAAATTGGTTTTATTGATAGAAAATATAAAAAAACTAATGATTTTTTCATTAAAATATGCTATAATAGAAAAAACACATATATAATACGAAAGGAGCTTAGAATATGAGCAACAGAATTATCACAATCGAAAGAGAATACGCAAGCGGCGGACGTGAAGTAGGACAAAAGGTGGCAGAAAAACTCGGAATAGCGTTTTATAACAGAGAAATACTTGAGATGGCATCTGAGAGATGCGGTGTATCTGTAGATTATCTTGCAAGTGCTGAAGAAGCCGCTCCAAAGAGCTTTTTATATACACTTATGCTTTCATCCAATCCAACACGTTCAATAGAAGATAATTTACCACTGTCTGATAAAGTATATATAGTAGAAACAAATATTATAAAAGAGCTGGCAGAAAAAGAAGATTGCGTAATAGTAGGCAGATGTGCAAGCTATATTTTGCGTGAACTCGATAGAACATTCAGTACATTTATATATGCTGATACAGAAACAAGAGTTAAGAGAGCAGTTGATAATTACGGCATAGAGCCAAGAAGGGCTGAAGCTATGCTTAGAAAATCGGATAAGAGAAGAGAAACATTTTATAGCATAAATACAGGTGGAAACTGGTATGATAAGTCAAATTATGCACTCTGTCTTAATAGCAGCACACTTGGAATAGATCTTTGTTCCGATATAATAGTTGAATCTGTAAAGAGAACTATTGGTTAAAGAACAAAAATAAAAAAATTAATAATAATAAAAAAACGTCCCTGATTAAATACAGAATCAGGGACGTTTATTGTTGGGTTATGTTTTTACATTAAATAAATCAAGATCTTTTCTTTTGATTTTCAATCATTTCAAGCAAGTCGTCTATAGATGAATTGTTGACAGATTCGCTGCGGTTTTTAGATGATTGGAAGTAATTCTTTTTTGAAGTGGAGCTTTGTGTTTCCGGTGCAGCTTCACGAGCTGGTGCTTCAGCTGTAGTTCTTGCAATTGGGTCGTTATTTAATATATCGTCAACATTAGGCTTCTTAAATGATGAAATTGAACTGTTTTTACGGAATACTTTGCCGCTTGATGTGCCGTCGGCTTCGTGAGCACCATGATAAGTTGGTGTTTGTACTGGAGCTGGAGCCGGCTGATCATCATGAGCAAATGTAACAGGGGATTCATGTATAGGCGGTATATTTTGTGTATTAGTTGAATATTTGCCTACATATTCGTTTTCCTGACGAGGCTGAACCGGCTGTTCATATGGTGCATTGCTCAGAATCGGTATATCCTTTTGTGCTTTGAACTGCATTGTACGAGCCTTCTGATAAGGTGAATTTGGATTTACAGCCTTTGGAGTGAAGTTTTGTGCAATTGATACACGCTTGCGGTCAAGTGTGCTTGTGTTTGTGATGTCAGGAGTATAGAGTGGCTTTGTCTGTTCTGGAGTGTAATTCTGATCATAATTGTCATCGAAATCATCGCTATCATTATCCATAGCTTCATCAAACTCATCATCATAATCGTCATATTCATCTTCGTCATATACATCTTCGCCCGGAACTTCGTCATAGCTTTCTTCAAATGCATATTCATCTTCTTCAAGTCTGCGGCTTTTGGAACGAACGCATTTTACTATTATCATAACTATAAGAAGTATACATGGAAGTGCAAGCAGCAGTATGATTCCAGGGATAGTCTGGACAAATTTGATGTATGAATACAAACCGGAATGTTCAAACTCACATATACCAATGATAGATGAGCCTGAAATAGCAGGTTCAGTTCCCACGCTGTCTTGCTGCATTGTTGTAGGGTAATACATAAGCTCGCCGGTTTCTTCATTTGGTTCAATTCTAAGTATTCTGCGGATCGCATAACCGTCTGAATCCTTGTCCTCGATCGGAGAAGCATCATCAGGACCAAGCACACATAAAACAGCGTTATTTACTGACAGTGGATCAGTTCCGTTGTATGCCTTTGAGAATACAACTGTTTCTGCATGAATGGATGCTGAATCATCTTCAAAGTCAGAAACTTCCATGGCAGAGCTTTTCTGCATATATAGATAGTACCCAAAAAGCTCAGGCGTATCCTTTCTTGCAAAAAGAACTGTCGTAAACAGTGTTGCAGCGGCAACAATAATTAAGATGATGGAAACGATCACTCCAAGTATGGAGGTAGCCTTGTTCTTCTTTTTCATAATGAAACCTTCCTTTAGACTAAAAATTAGTTATACTTATTATAACACACTATGAAATAGAATTCAATAACAAATTGGTAATTTCTAAGTTTTTTTGTAGAAAGAACCATAGAAACGAAGAATTTACGCAAAATCCTGTCAAAACGCCGAAATATTTAAGGTCTGAAACCTGCTGTGATTAAAAATTATATATCTATTGACAAAGCTATATTTATATGGTATAATACACACATTAAATAAGCTTGTGTAGCACAGCTGGTAGTGCAGCTCATTCGTAATGAGCAGGTCGCAGGTTCGAATCCCGTCACAAGCTCCAAAAGTGTAAAGTCATGCGGTTTATTTTTGCCGCATGGCTTTTTTGTTTTATAATTTTATTTTTAAAACATCCTTAAAAATAATGTATTATGCAATATTTTTGATGTGAAAAATCATTTTATTTTTCTGCTGCTGGGTATATAATGTATATATAATAAATAATTATTATTTTTAAAATAATAGGAGGCAAAATTTTATGAGATTTAAAAAAACAGCATCGCTGCTGATGGCAAGCACCATTATGTTTAGCAGTGTTTTGTCAAACAGTTCTGTTTCTGCTGCAAATCATGCAAGAGTAGGCGTACACGATCCGTCAATTGTAAAATTAGATGATGGCAGTTATTATATTGCCGGCTCACATTTGGCTGCCGCACGTTCAAAGGATCTTGGCAGCTGGACATTTACTGCAAATTCAAATGCAGGAACTAAGAATACTACATTTTTCAAAGATATATATACAGATCTTGCAGTGCCTGCGGCATGGTCATCGCCATCCAATAAAAATTATGATTTGTCAGGAAACCTTTGGGCACCGGATATTGTTTATAATGAGATACTCGGTAAGTATTGTATGTATCTAAGTATAAACGGTGATAGTTATAAATCATCAATTGTAATGTGTACAGCAGATAATATTGATGGGCCTTATACATATGTTGATACGATCGTGTATTCTGGATTTGATAATACAAGTACATTTAATTATTCAAAAACAGATGTACCAAAGGTTTTGGGAAATAACCCTGACCTTTCACGTTATCTTGACAGAAATGGTTCATGGAATCCGAATTATGGTACAAATGCAATTGACCCTGCTGTATTTTATGATGAGAACGGAAATCTCTGGATGATATATGGTTCATGGTTTGGCGGGCTTTTTATGCTTGAGCTTGATGAAAATACGGGCTTGCGTGACTATAATGTCAAGTATGATACAGTTGCTGATGTTTCAGATGCATATATGGGAATTAAAGCTGCCGGTGGTCACTGGGTTTCCGGAGAAGGTCCTTATATAGAATATATGGAAAACCCTGAAACAGGCAAGGGATATTATTATTTATTTGTGTCTTATGGATGCTTTAATAATGATGGCGGATATAATATGCGTATCTTTAGAAGTGAAAATCCATCTGGACCATATTTAGATCAGAATGGAAATTCCGCAATTTATAAAACTGGCGGTGACAATATTGGCGGTAATATTGGCATGCGTCTTATGAGCAATTATAAATGGAACTGTAATGACCGTCCAAATAAGGCACAAGGACATAATTCGGTTCTTATGGACGATGACGGCAAGCTTTTTGTAATTTACCACAATAAATTTGACGATGCATATGGCTTCCATGAGGTTCGTGTGCATCAGCTTATAATGAATGAGGACAACTGGCCGGTTGCAACACCTTATGAATACGTTCCCGGTGAAGAGGCTTCCAATGCACCTCATACTATGGACGCTGTTGCGGGCGATTATGAGTTTATATTTCATAAGCTTAATCAAAAAATTGTTGCTGACCAAGTAACAAGCGGCAATAATGCGGAAGTTCAGTATTCTCAGAATATTACATTAAATGCTGACGGTACGGTAACAGGTGATATAGTTGGAAAATGGACTATGTCAAAGGATTCTGCTGAAATGACATTTATATATAATGGCGTAACATATAAGGGAAGTTTTGTTGTACAGTCTGATGAATCGGCAAATATGATTAAGAAAATGACTTTTACTGCTTCGGGAAATAATACTTGTATTTGGGGCAGCAAAAAGGATGCATACAATTTTTCAAGTGATATGATAAATTCTGCAAATAATGACAGTAAGTTGATTTACAATTCAAAATCCGTTCAGGGCATAGGAAGTAAATCCACGCTTAGTGATACATCATTTTTAAGCGGAATTCCTTATTATATAACAAATAAATTTAGCGGCAAGGTCATTGATCTGAAAGATGGTACGACAGATGACGGAACACAGATACAGCAATGGGGACTTGGCGGCGGAAGTCATCAGGAATGGAGAATAGTTGCTGTTGATGATACATATTGCAAGCTTTTGTCTATGAAAGATGAATCAAAGTGTATTGCTGTTGCCGGCAATGATGCCTCTGATGGCTTTGATGTAGAACTTCAAACTTATACCGGTTCTGACAATCAGCTTTTTAAAATAGTTCAAGATGGAGCATTCTGCGGAATCGTTTCCAAGTGTTCAGGAGAAAAATCCGGTCTTGATGTATATGACTGGTCGGATGAAAACGGAGGAGTTATTAAACAGTGGAATTACTGGGGCGGTGCTTGTCAGATGTGGAAGCTTACACCTGTTTGTCCTATGGTAAGTGATGGAACATATGCCATAAGAAACTTGAACAGTGGACGCTTTATTTCTGAAAACAGCGGCAATGCAGTTCAAGGAGCTGAGGCGAATTGGACATTTACAAAACAAAGTGATGGTACATATACCATTCAATCAGAATCCGGACTTGCCCTTACAGTGGAAAACGGATCTGCTGACGATGGTGCTAATATTTATCTTGAAAAGTTAAACGGCAGTGATTCGCAGAAATTTGAGCTTTATTGCAACAGCGATGGTACATATACGCTCTTAAGTGTTGCATCCGGAGGTAAATCATGTGCTGATGTTTATGGGATCAGCCTTGATGACGGTGCAAATATTTGTCAGTGGAATTATTGGGGTGGCAATGGACAAAAGTTTATTTTAGAACCTACAGTTGCTGAACAAAAGCCTGTTATAGGCGATGTGAATGCCGATGGTGTGTTCAGTATGCTTGATATTATCATGATGCAGAACTATATCGTGAATAACGGAGAGCTTACAGCACCATTTGCAGGAGATGTATGTGAAGACGGAAGACTTAATATATTTGATTTAAGTGCTATGAAAGAAATGATCAAGCTCAAGTAAGACAATTAAAAAGGCTGTTGCAGAAGTTGAACTGCAACAGCCTTTTTTTAAAATTATACTTATTTTGTTAAAATTCAGCCGGATTTATCGGCATATCACAATTTCTTATAAGATGCTGAATTATGACTGTTACATCTACTATATCAAGTTTTCCATCGGTGTAGCAGTCTGAATTTGCAGCAGCTGTTTTGTTTAGAGAAATAGCGCCTGTAAGAGCCTTGTGAAGCAGTATTACATCAGACATTTTAACTTCACCGTCATTGTCGGAATCACCGTATAATGTTCTGTAAGCTGGATCTATATTCTCAATATCATCAGCACTTTGATCAGCAGCGATTATAACCTTTTCCAGATATTCTGTTCTGCAATAGCCAACAGTGTCTTTCCATGAAACAGTACACCATTCATCTCCGGCATTTATTACAAAGACTTCACTATTATCAGGGATCTTTTCCAAGATTTCTGCGTCCATATCACATTCAGCACGAAGATTTAAAAGCAGTCCGTCTGTTTTTACACGATAAGCACCTGCGTCATTAGATTCAGAAGACTCTGACTTTTCTTCTGATTCATCTGCTATAGAATCTATATTTGAATATATATTTTGTATATTATTATTTTCATCAGATTCAATCGAATCTTTATTTGAGCTGTCTGTTTCGGTTGATACAGTTTCTGTTTCAGTTTCTGAATAAGATGTTCCATCTGCATATTCAGATGTATCAGCAGTGCTGCTTTCTGCATTCTTAAGATATATGTATGAGCAGTAACCTGTATTGCCGTCCCATGTTACAGCAGCCCATTCATCATTTGCAGCTGTTACGGTTACTTTTGTTTCATCAGGAATTTGCACTACAATATCAAATTCAGTACCCATTCCTTCACGCATATTGAGGTATGAACCATCTGCTGATACGATATATTCTCCGGCATTTTCTTCAGAAAGTGCGGCGGCAGTTTCTGTTGTTGTCGATATTATTTCTTCTGTAGTCGCAGCAGTAGTTGTTGCTTCAGAGCATTCGGAAGAACTTGTGGTTTCAAGTTTGCGTTCAAGATATTTTGCACTGCAATATCCGTTAAGACCATTATAAGTGACGCTTGCCCAACTTCCATCCGATTCTATTACTTCCACGTCAGCACCATTTGGAATAGAGTTTAATACAGCAGATGATGCATTAGGATAAGCACGCAGGTTAAGTTCACCGCCGCCTGTATTTACAGTATATGTTCCAGCCGCATCGGCAGAGCCGCTGAATGCTGGAGTTGTTTGTGTTTCTGCTCCGTATGAACCGGAACTTCCTGTTGCAAAATAGAATGTAAGGTATGCTCTAAGCTTTAAATATTGCGTTCCAGCATTAGACCAGTAATTAAGTTCGTCATGAGTTTTCCAGTTGCCTGCGGATGTTGTCTGACGTTTAGAACCGGCACCTGGATCATAAACAAGTACACTGTCAGTGCTGCTGTCATAATCTACTAATGCTATAAAGTGATTGTCAACCAAACCTACAGCAACTTCACCTTGTGAGAGTTTTGACACAATCACATCCCATGCTGCATCATATGTTTCTTCGGAATCAGGATAAGAGCTTCCTACATATCCTTTGAATCCATAGTGCAAATCAAGCTGAAATCCATATTCACTGCCGAATTTTGCAGCTGCATCAGGAGCAATGCTGAAACTTGAACCTACACCCCATATGTATTCATTTGCACTTGCCCAGTCAGCTACAGTGTAAATGTCCATAGTGTTTCCTGTAAGGTATTTTACAGCATTTATGATCGCAAATTCGCCGCAGCCACTGTCGCTGATAGTGCCGTCACCATAAGGATAGCTTCCCCATTGTGAGTCATATTGAAGCAGTACAGCGTCACTTGCACTTGCTTTTGAAGTTGCTTTACTTAAAATTATACCCGATGTCAAAAGCACCGCAGCAGCAGTGACGATTGAAATGATTTTGCTTTTTTTCAGTTTCATTATACTTAAGTTCCTTTCGCTTAATAAATTAAAGTGTTTTCTTGCTTTTATGTTTTTTTCTTTTATGTCATTGCTGATTTGAAACCTTTTGTAATTGTTCTGTAACTTACGTGATATATATTATATCACACTTGTTTTCCAAAGTGAACCCATTTCACATAATTTTGCCAAAACTTTAGCAATTCACAACAAATATGACTTTAAAACTGTGGTTTACAATATGCAAAACATATTAAATAACTCATAATTTAAATGGGAATGTGATATTAAAGTGAGAAAAAGAAAGCTTTATTAAAAAGCAGCAATAGGCTTGGAGATTTATTTGTATAAAATGTTTGTATAAAACAGCTATTTTCCTTGTGGTAATATGTTGCAAATTAACAAAAAAATTTGAGTAACATTAAACACTCTTGCAAAGTGCGGAATGGTATGGTATAATAAGTACAATGCATTGTGTCGAAAATTTAATTGTAAACTTAATTGACATGGGCTAAAAAGTAATTATTATAAAGGTAATTTTATAAATGATTATATTGATCATACTAAAGATGCTAGGAGGAAAATAAAAAATGAACGAAATAAAAAAAGGTAAGAAGGTAACTATTTTAGGTGCCGGCAATGTTGGTGCCTCTATCGCATTTGCTATGGCAATAAAAGGTCTTTGCTCTGAAATGGTGCTTGTAGATATTAACAAGCCCAAGGCTAAGGGTGAAGCAATGGATATTATGCAGGGTAATTCTTTCTATCCCGGCTGTGATGTAAGAGATGGCGATTATTCTGATGCAGTAAATTCAGATCTGGTAATCGTAACTGTAGGTATAGCAAGAAAGCCGGGTCAGAGCAGACTTGATCTTTGCAAGACAAATGCTAAGATCATAGCATCTGTAATGCCTGAAATCACAAAGTATGCTCCAAATGCCTGCTATATTATTGTAAGCAATCCTGTTGACGTTCTTACATATGAAGCACTCAAGGTTTCTGGTTTGAAGCCATCACAGGTTATGGGTTCTGGTACAGTTCTCGATTCCTCACGTCTTAGAGCTTGCCTTGCAGATCATGCTAATGTAAGTTCTAAGAATGTACACGCTTATGTTTTCGGTGAACACGGTGATTCTTCAATGGTACCATGGAGTCTGGCATCTGTTTGCGGTATGCCTTTTGAAGACTACTGCAGTTCTGTAAAGGATCTTGGCGACAAGAATGAAATAGTTCGGGAAGTAAAGGAAGCAGGTGCTGAAGTTATCAAGTGCAAGGGTGCAACATATTATGCAATTGCACTTTCTGTAAATATGATTGCGGAAGCTGTGCTGCGTGACACAAAGACAGCTCTTACAGTATCTACATATCAGGATGGCAGTCGTTATGAAGGCGTTAAGGATGTTTGCCTCAGCCTGCCATGTGTAGTTGGTGCAGCAGGTGTAGAGCGTGAGATCACACCTCCTCTTAATGATGCTGATTTAGCAGCTCTTCAGAAGAGTACAAAAGCTTTGCGAGATGTAATTGAAGCAATGCAGAGTGATGCTGAATAATTATAATTGATTAAAATATATGCAGCGGTTAAGCATTGGCTGATCGCTGCATTATTTTATAATTTTTATATCGACAAATTTGGATATTGACATTTAAGTGTGACATTACTTGATGAATGAGATCAAGACATTTGCAGCAATTCTGATTATGATTGTATTTACTGCAATAAGTATTTATATGATTCTTGCTGATGATGAACAAGAGCTGATGAATAAAACCATTCAGCCAATAGTTTATTTTGGAACTACTGGAGATTTTATTGAAGAAGCAGCTGTATCATGTAATGAATCAGCAGTGCAGACGAAAGAGAATTTTGAAAATACAGAAATAAAAGCTGAAACAGAAATTACAACATCTTTGTTTGAATATTTTGAACACGAAGATGAAATGGAATTTGGCAAGGAATATGTTGAATTCCCGCTTAATTTAAATACAGCTTCATTTGAGGAACTTATCCAGCTTCCTGGAATAGGAGAGATCACAGCTGAAAATATAATTGCTTACAGAGAAGCAAATGGCGGATTTAGAAACAGGGAAGAGCTTTTGGAAGTAAACGGTATTGGAAAAATACGTTATCAGCAGATATATGACCTTGTTTACCTTGATGTGGAATATTATGACTCTCCTGAAGAAACAAATCCGCCGGAAACTGATTATAAAAACACTCCGGAAACGGATTGGATACCTGTTATAGTTAATGTTAATACAGCGTCAGCAGAAGAATTTGCATATTTACCGGGTGTTGATATGGAACTTGCAAGGAAAATCATTGCTTTGCGTGATGAAATAGGTGGTTATAAGAACATTCTTGAACTGCTTTATGTAGAAGGAATGACTGTAGAATTATATAGATCTATAGATGAGTATCTTGTTTGCTAAGTCTTATACCCGTTTTAATCGGCAAAATGGTCAATGATTATTTAACCGTTTTGTAACTTTTGCAAGTGAATCTGTCTGTAAGTTGTACAAGTAGCACAAATTCAACTTTTGAAATATGTGCTACTTGCTGAAAAAAATGAATGAATGGAATATTACTTGACTTTATTTAAGAATTAGTGTATATTAAACTTATCAAAGGATTGCTGCGCAGCAGTGGGAAATTCTCACGCTCTGCAAGCAAAAAAGCAAATTATATTATTCTAATAATATAATATATAATTTAAGGAGGAAATTTCCAATGAACAATCTGAAGAAGACATTGGCACTCGTAGCAGCTCTTGCTATGACTGCTACAGCATTTGTTGGATGCGGTGATGATACATCATCTTCCACATCTGAATCCGCTACTGAGGCTGCAACTGAAGCATCTGAGTCTGAATCTGAGTCTGAAGCTGAATCTGAGTCTGAGGCTGAGTCCGAAGATGAATCTGCATCAGAGTCTGAATCTGAGTCTGAGTCCGTTGCTGAGGCTGAAGTACCAGCTCTCGGTACACCTGATGGCACACTCGGTGATGGCGGTGACGCTCTGACAATTCTCTGCTGGACAGAAGACGACCTTTCTTATATGTACGATGTAGTTGCTGAAGCATCTGGCATGGACAAATCTAAGATGGTTTACAAGAACGTAGGTGCAAACGGTACTGAAGCTAACGAAAAGTATGCTCAGGTGTTCGCTTCTGACGATGACGTTGACCTGTTCTTCTGCGATGCTGACTGGAACAAGGCTTACCAGAACAACAATGAATATTCTGCACCACTGTCTGCTGTAGGTATTACTGAAGATATGTATGCAAATGCATATGACTACACAGTAGCAATGGGTAAGGATAACGATGGCGTTCTTAAGGGTGCTACATGGCAGGTTGCTGCTGGTGGTTATGCTTATAGAACTGACCTCGCTGAAGAATATCTCGGCATTACAACTCCTGAAGATATGCAGGCTGCTATTTCTGACTGGGATGCATTCTGGGCAACAGCTGCTACAGTATCTGAAAAGTCTGAAGGCGCAACAGCTATGGCTGACTCTGTTGACGGCGTTTGGAGAGCATACTCTAACGGTAACAGAACATCTGCTTGGGTTCAGGACGGCGTAATCACAGCTGACAACTCTAAGGCTTGTCTCGGTGACTTCATCAACATGGCTAAGACAAACTATGATGCTGGTTACATCAGCACAGCTTCTCAGTGGACAGATGACTGGCTTCCACAGGGTATGAGCGCTGGTACACAGGCTAACAAGACATTCGGTTTCTTCTTCCCAACATGGTCTCTGGGTGCTGGTTCACAGCTGTCTCAGGCTGAAGGCGAAGAGGGTGCAGAAGGTTCTACATATGGTCTGTACAACGTTGTTGCTGGTCCTACAAGCTGGTTCTGGGGCGGCACATGGATTTGTGTATCTCCTAAGACAGATAACGCTACAGAAGCTGGTCAGTTCATCTACTACATGACAGTTGATACAACTTCTATGCAGAAGTATGTTGACGCTAAGGGCGACTTCGTAAACAACAAGGTTGTTATGGCTAACACAGTTGCAGCTGGCACAAACAGCAACCCACTGCTCGGCGGTCAGGATCAGCTCGCTGTTCTGGCTGACTCTGCTGCAAACATCGATATGAGCATTGCTACTCAGTATGATGCTACTATCAACTCTGAACTCCAGAATGCTGTAAAGGCTTATTGCGAAGGCACAATCGATTCTGAGGATGCTTGCGTTGATGAGTTCCTGAACAAGGTTTCTGAAGCTATTACAGATATCACAGTTGAATAATTTAAATAATTATTCAAACTTAACTTAATAATGTACAACCTGCACGGCGAAATTCTGCTGTGCAGGTGTATATTTATTTTTATTTCTATTTTTCTACTACTATTTTACTAAATTTTTGAAAGGGCGTGTTTAAAAATGGCATCGACAGCACAAAGTCGTATTAAGTCTATTAGTTATGCCAAGTACGGCTATATGTTCATCGCACCATTTTTCATTGTCTATTTGTTCTTTCAGATCTGGCCATTGATCAATACTTTTATTTTAAGTTTTAAAGGCAATGGTAATGCTGCAAGTGATTTTGTAGCAATGGAGAACTATCAGACACTGCTTTTTGGTATTGGTGATCGTAGAGCAGCTTCACTGCATAATACATTTACTCAGTCTTTTATTAATACTATCATTCTTTGGGTAGGTAACTTTATTCCTCAGATCTTCCTTTCCTTGCTGCTTGCTGTATGGTTTACAGATTCTAAGCTGCATATTCCTGGCAAGGGCGCATTTAAGGTAATTATGTATTTGCCTAATATTATCACTGCTGTATCTGTAGCAGCTCTGTTCATGCGTTTCATTTCTAACAGTGAAACAAGTGCAATGAATGTTATTCTGCACAACATGGGTAAAAATGCTATCAAGTTTGAGAACAGTGCAGCATGGAGCCGTGGCATTGTAATGTTTATTCAAACATGGTTGTGGTTTGGTAATACTATGATCATGATGATGTCTGGTATTCTTGGTATCAACCCATCACTGTTTGAAGCAGCTAATATTGATGGTGCATCCAGTGGTCAGGTTTTGAGAAAGATCACACTTCCTTTGCTCAGACCAATGGTTGTTTATACATTGATCACTTCTATGATCGGTGGTCTCCAGATGTTCGATATTCCGTTCCTGTATCATACAGCTGCTGGCGATATCAAGGATCATCTGCGTACTGTTGCCGTATTTATTTACGAACAGTTCCGTGTTGGTAACAACGTACATAGCCCACAGTATGGTATTGCTGGTGCAGCTTCCATCATGCTGTTTATTGTAACAGCTATTCTGGGTATTTTTGTATTCCGTGCAAATCGTGACGCTGATGAAGTTCGTAAAAAGAAAGAGCGTAAAGAAATGATCAAGGCTTACAAAAAGGAACAGAAGCTTGCAAAGATGGGAGGTATTGAATAATGGAAAATGTTGGCGTATCTAAGAATTATATGTTGATTCAGAAAATTAAGTCAGCAGGATGTTTCATTGTTTGTCTTTTGCTTGCAGCAGTATGTATTGTCCCTCTGTGGATAATGGTATGTAATGCTACACATGACAGATTCTTCTTGAGTACCAATCCTATTAACTTCATTCCTGGCGGCGATTTTTCTACAAACTTTTATAATATTTCCAAGGGTGAAATGGCTCAGTTCCCAGACTTCAATGTTTGGACAGGTTATTTAAACAGCTTGATCATTGCAGGCTGCTCTACAGTTCTTACTGTATTCTTCTCTGCACTGACTTCATACGGTTTAACTGTTTACAATTTCAAAGTTCGTGACACAGCTTATACAATCATTCTTGCTGTAATGATGATTCCTGTTCAGGTAACATCTACAGGTTTTGTACAGTTTATGGTTGGTACTCTGGGTCTTGCAAACTCTTATATTCCACTTATTCTTCCGGCTATTGCGGCTCCTGCTGTTGTATTCTATATGCGTCAGTATATGAAGTCTTCATTCCCGCTGGATATAGTAGAAGCAGCAAGAATCGATGGATGCGGAGAGTTCCGTACATTTGTTTCTATTGCAATTCCTATGTGTAAACCTGCTATTGCAGTACAGGCTATATTTGCATTCGTTCAGAACTGGAACAACTACTACACACAGAACATGATCATTTTGAGTAACACAAAGCGTTACACAATGCCTATCATGATTCAGAACGTACTTGGTCAGGATAAGCATCCTGACGTAGGTGCACAGTATGCAGCTGTTGCTCTGTCTGTAATTCCGATCGTTATCATCTACCTTTGCCTGTCTAAGTTTATCGTTGGCGGCGTTGCTCTGGGTGGCGTTAAGGAATAATAGAATAATAATCATAATTTAAATTATTATAATAAAAGAGTCACAAATTTTTGTGGCTCTTTTTCTTGTTATTTGATTCGTATAGACACCTCACCGGTTATCAATGTTTGTTTTGTTTTATCGGGCAATTCTAATATAAGTCCAGCATTGTCATCTATATCAATAGCTTTGGCATTGTAAATTTTATTTCCGGAATGAACTTCAATTTCTTTTCCTATTACAAAAGAACGTTTTTTGTATTCATTTAAGAATGCTTTGCTGCTGAGTTTTGAAAGTTCGTTTGAAAGGTGGAACAGCAGTGCCTTTTCCATTTCTATGGGTTTTATAACTTTTTCTGTTTGCTCTTCAATAGATGTTGCAATGGAATGTAATTCTTCTGTAAATTCGTCTTTTACATACAAAAGATTTATACCTATTCCTATAACAGCAAAATCAGGCAAGGACGCTTCTGTAAGAATTCCACAAAGTTTTCTTCCGCCCATGAAAATATCATTTACCCATTTGATTTTCGTTTCGTGTCCAGATAATTCTTCAATAGCTTTGGCAGCAGCAACAGCGGCACAAGGTGTTATCAGATTTATATTTTCCATGTTAAATCCTTCACGAATTAAAACACTGCAATAAAGCCCGGCACCCTTTGGCGAGCAGAAATAACGTCCACGTCTGCCTTTTCCAGCACTTTGGTGATCTGCAATTACAACTGTGCCATGTGCGGCACCATTTCTTGCAAGTAACATACATTTTGTATTTGTTGAATCTAATTCTTCAAAGTGAATCGTTGAAAATTCTATCATAAAAAAATTCCTTTCTGCACCTATCTTTAAACAGTGCATAAAATAGTAATAACAGGGCATAATCCAGACAGAGTATAATTCTTAAATAGGAGTGAATATATATGATGGTCAGACGTGGCGACATCTATTACGCAGATCTCAGCCCAGTAGTAGGCTCTGAACAGGGCGGAGTTAGACCCGTACTTATTGTGCAGAATGATATTGGCAACAGACACAGTCCAACAGTAATCGCAGCAGCAATTACCAGCCAGAAAGATAAGGCAAAGCTTCCTACTCATATTCCGGTAAGTGCGGATTCGTGCGGACTTACAAAGGACAGCATTGTTCTTTTGGAACAAATACGTACAATTGACAAACGCAGACTTAAAGACAAGATGGGAACGCTTGATACTGGTTCTATGACTCAAATAAATAACGCACTGCAAATAAGTTTTGGACTTGGGGCAGAGTGATATATTTTAGTCTGATATAATAAATTCCTCTGTTTGCTGCTGTACAGCTTTAAGACGTTCAATCTCAGCTGTCAGCAGCTTCGCCGTTTCATTTTGTACATCAATTTCTGTAAGTATACTTTCCAAAAGCTCAATAGTATCACACATAGCACAAAACAAACAAAAATAAGCTTTTTTATATCTTACATATTAATTTTGTATCATCATAATATCCTACCTTTCATTGAAATATTATATACCAATTCGGTTTATATGTCAATATACCAATTTGGTTTGCTATATAATATTTCATAAAAGGAGTGATGATATGCAGTACGAAAGAGTTAGAAATTTACGTGAAGACGCTGATTTATATCAGCGTGATTTGGCGGAATATCTCCACTGCACACAAGTCACATATTCCCGATACGAGATTGGGACAAGAGATATTCCAACCGAAGTGCTTGTTGCACTTGCTAAGTTTTATAATACCAGTGTGGACTATTTGCTTGGCTTGACTGATGAGAAAAAACCATATCCCAAAAGTAAAAAATAATTTGCTTATAACCTGTTTCAGATTATCATATAATTATATCAAATAAATTAGGAGAGTAATTATGCATAATAGGATACGTAATTTAAGAGAGGATGCTGATTTGACTCAAAAGCAAATCGCTGAATATCTAAATATGTCACAAACGGGTTATTCCAAATATGAAACGGGCGAAAATGACATACCAAGTCTTGTATGGCAATCTCTAGCTGAATTTTATAATACTAGTGTTGATTACCTTATGGGAAGAACAGATGAAAAAATCCCTTATCCTAAATCAAATCATAAATTATAATAAATTTTATTTGAACTGCAAAAAGGCTGCTGCGATATTTAACGCAACAGCCCAATTTTTATACTTTAGTACAGACTAAGTAATGACTTAGCCAGCTGCATTCAGCTTCTTCATCAGCTGAGATTTCTTTCTAGCTGCAGCATTCTTGTGCATAAGACCCTTTGCGCAAGCCTGATCTACACGCTTGATAGCTACCTTGATAGCAGCGTCTTTATCAGCAGCGTTGTTTTTGCAAGCTGCATCAGCCTTCTTGATAAGAGTCTTCATATTTGACTTTCTTGACTTGTTGAGTGCAGTCTTAGTCTTGATAACCTTTACTCTCTTCTTAGCAGATTTAATATTTGGCATTTGTGCCACCTCCTTGTTTTTTATGGTCGGATTTTCCGTGAATATCCGATAAGCAAAGTCATATCATAGAAACGGAATTGACACGGTACCGCTTCCTGCAAGATGGTACGACCATTTGCCAATGCAATTGGGTTTAATCGCATCATGACTAAATCTTATTATACCACGATTTGTAGAATAATGCAATAGTTATTATTTAAATAAAATAACGATTTTTTATCCCCAATTACGGTAAAAACGCACAAATATTTCTTTAAGAACCTGTATTCATAGGCAAGATGTGTGGATTTTTGAGCATGATGTTTCAGAGGACAAGGTGAAAAAGTGAAGGCAACACCGCACAAAGACTGTATGTCAGATGTGCAGACAGATTTATTGTCAGGTGAAACAAAAAATGCAGTGAATACTTTGTGTATTCACGAGGCTTTTTGTAAAATATGACAAGAAATATGCAAACAGATAACGTACAGAGCCATCAGGCGAGCTTTGTGCGGTGTTGCCTTAAAGCATACTGACGTATTGTGAGCTTTTATTGGTGCAGGTATATGCAAAATTTGTAAAAAAGACATGTGAATTATCTTATGAATACAGGTTTTAATATAAAAAAGGAGCTGATAGAATGGCTGCAAGAACTGACCTTGCCCTTGAAAGAATAAGCCAAGATGCATATAATGATAGTGGAATTCACAGTACAATAAGAGGAAACGTATTTAGAATAACAGATATAAGAATTGACAGCGATTCAAGCGGCAGACGAATAGGAAAACCAAAAGGTAAATATCTTACGCTTGAAACTTCTGCACTCAGCCGATTTTCAGATAACTATCAGGAGATGACAGAAGAGTTTTCTCTTGAACTTTCCTCATTTTTGCCGTCAGATGGACCGGTTCTTATAGCCGGACTTGGCAATAGTGCCATTACTCCGGATGCATTAGGTCCTAGGGCAGCCGGAAAGATTTTGGCAACACGTCATCTTAGACAGGAACTTGCAGAGGGAGAAGCCGATTTTCTTAGATCATTGCGTCCTGTCAGTGTTATCCAAAGCGGAGTTCTGGGACAGACCGGAATGGAAACAGCAGAAATAATTTCAGCAGTATGTGAAAAAATAAATCCATCAGCAGTTATAGCGATAGATGCCTTGGCGTGTGCCGAGCTTTCAAGGCTTGGTACAACAATTCAAATGTGTGACAGTGGAATATGCCCTGGAAGCGGCGTTGATAATAAGCGTCTGGAGCTGTCAGAACATACCTTAGGTATACCTGTAATTGCCATTGGTGTGCCTACAGTAGTTGATCTGCATACTGTAGCAAGAGCAATTACAGGGCAGGATATACCGGAAGACAGTCCGAATATGATGGTCACGCCAAGAGATATTGACAGACTTATAGATCACGCAGCTGGTATGATCTCATGTGGAATAAACCTTGCACTTCATCCCGAATTTACATTTGCGGATGCTCAGTCGATTTAGGGTGTGTTGACACCAAGCCTAAAACGCATATTTTTGGCAGAATTTTGCACATACTGCGTTTGGAAAACTTGCCGGACTACAGTCCCGCCTGCGTTTCCTCTCCTTGTTTTTGCAGGAGTTCTGCTCAAAAATCTGCAAATTATGTTAGTGGCAACACAACCTAATTTATTTTGATTTTCTGCCTGAAAGGGCAAGTGAGGCACATATAGGAACGGCAATGGAAAATCCTATTGCAGAGAGCCATCCCAATGGACTTAGTGCAACAGTGCCGAAAATCACTTGCATAACCGGTATTTGAACGGCTGCGATAAGTGCTGCAAATGAAATCAAGACAGCACCGACAAGTTTCATGTTATTTGTGTAACTTATGTTGAAGAGTCCCTTTTTCTCTGATTTGCATTCAAATACATGAACAAGCTGTGAGAGAATGAGTGTACAGAGAGCGGCAGTTCTTGCACCTGCAAGAGTACCTTCTAAACGCATGGCAGTGCTGAATGAACCAAGAGTGCAAAGACCTATTAGTATGCCTCTAAGTCCGATTTTTTGCATTAGTCCGCCGGAAAAGAATCCATCATTTTTATTTCGTGGCGGTGAGTACATATCGTCTGGATCAGGCGGTTCAAGACCCAATGCAATTGCCGGCAAACTATCTGTTACCAGATTTACAAGAAGAATTTGCACCGGCAGAAGTGGTGTGGGCATTCCTACAAGTATTCCAAGGAACATCGTTGCCACTTCGCCTATATTGCAGGAGAGAAGGTAACGCACGAATTTTCTTATATTCGCATAAACGCATCGTCCCTGTTCTACGGCACTTACAAGCGTTTCAAAATTATCATCAAGCAATACAACATCGGCAGCCTGACGTGCCACATCTGTGCCGCCTTTTCCCATAGCAACGCCTACATCAGCAGCTTTTATTGCAGGTGCATCGTTTACACCATCGCCCGTCATTGCAACTACAGCACCATTTGCCTGAAATGCTCTTACAAGACGAAGTTTGTGTGCAGGACTGACTCTTGCAAACACGCCATATCTGTCAGCATCCGCCGCAAGTTCACTGTCGGACATGTTATCGATTTGCACACCGGTCAATACATGACCTGCTCTTTGAATGCCTGCTTTTTTTGCAATTGCAGAAGCTGTTTTAGGATGATCGCCTGTTATCATAACAGTTCTTATTTTTGCATGACTGCACAGGCGTATAGCAGCTTTTGCAGCTGCTCGTGGAGGATCTTCCATTCCGCAAAGTCCGGCAAAGATAAGCTCATTATCATTTTCGCCATATGCAAATCCCAAGACCCTCAGTGCTTTGTCAGACATATCAGATGCAGCTCTCTCTATATCTTGCAAAAGTTCTGGTGTAAGATCAGTACAAATTCCGTTATGCAGACATTTTTTGCACATTTTAAGCAGAACATCGGCAGCACCTTTTACATATACCTTTTCTTTAGAACCGTTTCGAACAGTCACTCTCATATACTTTTTATCGCTGTCGAACGGTTCTATTGAAACTCGTGGATATTTTGATCTTATTCTTTCTGCATTAAGACCGGCTTTTTTTGCGGATGTTATTATTGCAGTTTCTGTTGGATCTCCTTCTGTTTCAGTTGCAGTGCTGCATAATATTCCGCAGTGAAGCAGTTCTGAAAGGGCAGTGTTGGAATTTACACTGATGTTTTCTCTGCCTTTGGCAATGCTGTTTGCGGTTACGTTGAAACATTCGCCGAGGAGTCTTATTTCAGTGACCGTCATTTTATTTTCCGTAATTGTTCCGGTTTTATCGGAGCATATTACATTTGCACAGCCGAGAGTTTCTACACTGTGAAGACGATTAACAAGTGCATTATGCTGCCTCATTCTGCTTACAGCAAGTGCAAGAGCTATTGTTACTGTAGCAGGCAGACCTTCTGGAATAGCTGCAATTGCTATGGTTATACCTGTCATGATCATATCAAAAAACGGTTCGCCACGTAAAATGCCTGCTAAGAATACCACAATGCATACGCCTATACATAAAGAGCCAACGACTTTTCCAAGTCCTGCAAGACGTTTCTGTAATGGTGTCATAGAATCTTCAATATCAGAAAGGCTTTCAGATATTTTACCCATCTGAGTATTTACTCCTGTTGCAATAACTATTCCTTCACCGCTTCCTTTCAGAACACCTGTACCTGAATAAAGTACACCTTTCTGATGCAGAGCATTTGAACTTGGCATCGGCTGTACGACTGTTTTGGAAACTGGTTCAGATTCACCTGTTAGAATTGATTCCTGAACAGCAAGCCCTTGACTTTCTGTTACAGCACAATCAGCCGGAACATTGTCACCTGCTTCTATACGAATCAAGTCACCGCATACAAGCAGCCTTGCAGGGAGCTTTTGCCATTTTCCATCACGGCAGACCGTTGCCTTTGGTGCTGTCATATTTCTTAGTGCTTCAAGTGTTCTTTCGGTGCGATATTCTTGTACAAATCCAAGTATAGCATTTAAAAGAACAATAAGTATAATAGTGACAGCATCAGTAACTTCACCCAAAAGTGCAGCTATAACAGCACCGACAAGAAGGATCATTACCATAAAATCTCGGAATTGTCCGAGAAATATTTTCATGATACTTGTTTGCTTTCCTTGTGCCAGTGCATTTTCACCTTCTGCACGCAGACGTGCCTGTGCTTCACGTCCTGTAAGTCCTGCCATAAAAAACACCTCCATCTCTTTAAAAAAATGGTATGCAGCAGATATTGGTTTAAGAACCTGCCTTCACAAGATGCAGCACACGTCTTTTCGGCAAACCTTTCCGTTTGCTGTGTCAAAAATCCTTGCTGCACGTAAGTATGCCTGCGAATTTTTTCTTGTAATCGCCCAAATTATGCTCGAAAATCCGCACACTGATCTTATGAAGACAGGTTCTAATACGCAAATTTTTTATAAATTCATTATTTGTCAATATATTTAGACCGGCGTTGTGTTATTATATTATTAAAATTAAGAAAGGTGTTTTTTATAATGATGCAGACGGAAATAAAGTGCGGCAATTTTACGGACGAAGAGATAAATAGATGTATAATGTATACTAAGAAAAGATGGGGAGTAAGGCTTCCAAAAAATCTTAAGCTTATTTTGGAAAAGAATTCAGATGGAAATATTGAGGTAACATATGAGCCTCCAATAAACAGAAGTGTATATCGCAGTACAGATTATCTTGTAAATGACCTTGAAAAATTGAATGCAGCAAAGCAATCTGAATATTCTGAAAAGCAGATCAACTCCGTGGAATAACAAATCGGCGTAAGGTTTCAAACTTTTTAAGTTGAACCTTACGCCAATTTGTTTGATATTTATTTTTTAGCCTGAATTTAATTTATATTAGAGCTTTTGAGTCCAGCCGAATGTGTCCTCAACCTTACCCCACTGAATACCTGTAAGGGTATCATAGATCTTCTGAGAAATAGGGCCGATCTTATTATCATTGATCTCCATTACCTTGTCTTCCCACTTGAGATGACCAACAGGAGAAATAACGGCAGCTGTACCAGTACCAAATACTTCATCAAGCTTACCTGCATCATAGGCCTCTGCAACTTCTTGAATAGTTATACGTTTTTCAGAAACCTTCATACCCCAGCTCTTACAAAGTTCTATTGTAGACTTTCTTGTGATACCGCCCAGAATAGAACCTGTTTCAAGTGATGGTGTAACTATTTCACCGTCAATAACGAAGAAGATATTCATAGCACCAACTTCTTCAATATACTTCTGTTCTACGCCGTCAAGCCACAGAACCTGTGAGTAATTGATTTTGTGAGCATCATCTTGGCTGTGGAGAGAAGCTGCATAGTTGCCGCCTGTCTTAGCAAAGCCCATACCACCTCTTACGGCACGAACATACTTATCTTCAACGTAAATATTTACAGGATTCAAACCGGAAGCATAATATGCACCAGATGGACTGAGAATGATAATGAACAAATACTGGTCGCCAGGACGTACGCCAAGGAATGGGTCAGCTGCAATTATAAATGGACGAATGTAGAGTGAAGTGCCGTCCATATGTGGAACCCAATCCTTATCAACTTCAAGGAGTTCCTTTAAGCACTGCATAGCAAGGTCAACAGGAAGTTCCGGAATAACAAGACGCTCATTTGACTTATTAAGTCTTTTAAAGTTTTCCTCAGGACGGAAAAGCTGGATAGAATCATCAGCAGCACGATAAGCCTTCATACCTTCAAATACTGTCTGACCATAATGCAAACACATTGCAGCCGGACTTAATGAAAGATTGCCATAAGGAATGATTTCTGGATCATGCCAGCCCTTGCCAGTATCATAAGGCATAACCAGCATATGGTCAGTAAAAACGTGGCCAAAGCCAAGCTTGCTTTCATCTGTAGGCTTAGCCTTAGGTGTTGTTGTAAGAGTTTTTTTGATTTCCATTTTATATACACCTCTTGATAAAACATTAAAATATTATTTGTTGCACAAATTTTGTACTTAATCATTATATCACATATTTTTTCATATGGGAATACTTTTTTTGATTTTTTTCTGAATAATACCAGTTTTTATTCACTTTTTTTAAAAAGTGACTTTGCAAGAAGACCTGTTCCGGCAGCAATCATGCCAAACATGACTATATATTGCCATAATGAAGCTGAAAGTGGTCTAAATCGAACGCTTGTGAGCAGTGTTATAAGAATTATAAGCACTCCAAGGGCTATCACAGCACCCGGCAGAGCTTTTTTCTCCATGAAAAACGCAAGACCTATTCCCACAAAGAGTGGTATTAGCATAAGACCAGTTGAAAGAGCCGGACTCATACCGAAACTGCTCCATATACTACCCCATGAAAAGGATACAACAAATGAGTTAAGAACCCAGTAAATACCGCCGCCAAGCATTACAAAGCCTATTAAAAATTCAAGAAGTGGATTTGTTTTTTTCTTTTCTACGCTTGGTGAGTAGGTGGATGATGTTGTTTTTTTGTTTTTGTTCTTTTGTTTTTCCGCTTTTATTTCATCTTCCATCTTTTTCATTTCTTCGTCTATATCCATTATCAGAAGCACTCCTTTCCGTCTATCATTACTAGCCAAGGATCTTCTGTTAGGTCAAGCGGATTTTTTCTGTACAGCTGAAGATCAGCGTCCATTCCTTTTGCTATACATCCGATGTGTTTTTCAGTTCCAAGGATTTTTGATGCTCCCATTGTTATGCTGTAAAGTGCGTCTTCTGTTGACATTCCGCCTTTTACAGCAAGAGCAGCACAAGTAGACAAATACTGCACCGGTATAACAGTATGGTCAGTGCATATAGCTGTTTGAATTCCATTTTTTTTCAGAATTGCCGGATTGTTTATAGTGAGATTTTTCATCTCAGGCTTGCATCTGTCGCAAAGAGTAGGTCCGCATATTACCGGAATGTCGGCTCTTTTTATTATTTCAGGAATAAGATGTGCCTCTGTTCCGTGAACGATTACAGCGTCAAGGTGAAATTCCTTTGCAATACGTATAGCGGTGCATATATCATCAGCACGATGACAGTGAAAATGAGCTTTCATATCACCTTTTAGAAGTGGAATAAGCGATTCACATTTAGCATCATAATCCGGAAGTTCAGTATCATCATCAGCTGTTTCGCAATCGGAAAGATAACGCTTAGCCTTATAAAGTCCTTCACGTATGATTGCCGCTGTAGCCATTCTTGTTTTAGGTGCTTCATCTCTGTTATTGTATACATTCTTTGGATTTTCGCCAAGAGCAAATTTAATTCCCGCTGTAGCTATTGCCATATCATCGGCACAAACGCCCATAGTTTTCATAACAAGCATAGAACCGCCGCAGGCATTTGCACTGCCCGGAGAAGTCATAACAGCAGTAACACCGCTCCGTCTGGCTTCTTCAAAGCAGAAATCCAAAGGGTTTACGCCATCGATAGCTCTCATTTGTGGAGTGAATGGATCGGATGCTTCGTTGCAGTCATCTCCTTCAAAATCAAGTCCGTTTTCTAAAATGCCAAGGTGAGTGTGTGCATCAATAAAACCAGGTAGAAGTATACTGCCTTCTGCGTCAATATCTTCTACGGAAATATTATCAGGGTATCCGCTGGAAACCTCAGATATTTTTCCATTTTCAACAGATACAAATCCTCTGTCGATAATGCCTTTGTCGGTCATAGTATATATCACTGCATTATATATTTTCATTTTATCTCCTGTTTAACAAGCTGTAGGCACATTTATGCCTAAGATTTCAATAATGCGTTTTGCTGATTCGTCCGGTGTAAGTTCATATGAAAGCTTAACAGATACTGTTGCATTGTTTTGATATACGCCTAAACGATTATCAAATATTTCATTCAGCTGCTGCTTTGTGTTTTTCTGAACTATAGGGCGGTTTTGGTCATCTTTTATTCTGGCATAACATTCTTCAAAATTTAAGTCAAGAAGTACTATAGAAGCTCCTGAGTTTTTTACAGTTAATGCAGTATCATTGTTTAACATAGCACCGCCGCCACAAGCTATAACTGCGTTTTTTGAGCAAAGACCGCAAACTATTTCAGCTTCGACTTTTCTGAAATAAGGTTCACCCTTCTGTTCAAAAATCTGAGGTATGCTCATACTCTCATGTTTTACGATTTCTTCATCTGTATCAATGAGCGGAATGCCAAGAGTTTTGGCAAGAGAGTGTCCGACAGTGGTTTTTCCGCAGCCCATAAAGCCGCAAAGAAATATCGTCACCTATGGTCACCTCCGTTTACAGTTACAGGGAATTGCTCTGTTACCTGCTTTTCCATTGCTGTTATTATTTCATCTATCTGATCTTCAGTATAGAAATCATTATCCCAAAGTTCATGAGCCTTTACAGCCTGTAATACCAGCATTGCACTTCCGCCCTTGGCAGTTTTTCCAAAACTCCTTGCCTTTCTCATGAGTGTAGTTTCAACAGGATTATAAACAGCGTCAAATACATAGCTGCATTTTTCGATCAGAGAATCGCTTACAGCACAAGTTTCTGTCTTAGGATACATTCCTGCCGGAGTAGCGTTTAGTATAACATCAAAGCTGTCATCAAGGTCTGATGTAAGAACAGTTTTTATCTTTGTATCAGGACTCATGATATGTATCTCTTCTGTAAGAATAGCTGCCCTTTCCTTATCACACGGCAGTATGCCAAATGTAAGATCAGCACCGCTTCTCGCAGCTTCAATTGCCATCATTCTGCCAACACCGCCGCAGCCTACAAGAAGAACTTTTCCATTCATGGGATATTTTTCTACACTTCTTATAAATCCGTCACAGTCAGTATTATATCCAATAAGCTTTCCGCCATCGTTTACAACGCAGTTTACAGAGTTATATCTTGCAGCAGATTCACCTATTTCATCAAGCAGAGGAATAATATTTTGCTTGTGTGGTATTGTTATATTAAATCCCTTGAATTGTCTTAAAAAATCAGTTTTTAAATGTAATTCTTCCGGAGTTATTTCTACTAGGCTATAATCAGCTTTTCTGCCTTTTATTGCAAAAAGTTTTTCATGGATCATAGGTGACATTGAGTGACCCAAAGGATGACCTATAAGTATGTATTTATTCATTATGACATCACCTCTTCAAGAGTACTGCAATTTTCGCAGTTTTTAGCTGTTACATCCTTGAGCGTCTTTTTAACAAGACCAGTCAGAACATTTTTTGGACCGAATTCTATAAATCTATCAAATCCATCAGACTGCATAGCAGCCAGTTCTGCTGTAAAACGAACAGGTGATACAATATGTTTAGCCAGCAGTGAAGGTATATCAGAAAAGTCAGTAAGTTCTGTTCCAAGTACATTTGAATAGAACTTAACATTTGGAACGTTAAATTTAACATTCTTTACCATTTCATAAAATTCATCAGCGGCAGGCTGCATGATCTTTGTGTGGAATGCACTTGCTACAGCAAGCGGAACGGCTCTTGCACGTTTAGCAGCAGCAGCTTCTGCGGCAGCGGCAACAGCAGCCTTTTCACCAGCAATTACAGTTTGAACAGATGAGTTATAGTTTGCCGGCACAACATAGCCGTCAATTTCTTCGCAGAGTTTTTCCACATCTGCCGGAGCCATTTTTAGAATAGCACACATTGAACCTTCTGAATTTTGTGCAGCTTTATCCATTGCAGCAGCACGAGCTTTGATAACACGGAATCCGTCTTCTAAAGACAGCATACCGGAAGCGACCATAGCAGCATATTCGCCAAGAGAATGTCCGGCAACACCTTCAAATTCAAAGCCACGCTTTTTTGCAGCCTCAAGGCATACAAGAGAGGTTGCCATAATGGCTGGCTGAGCGTAAATTGTTCTTGAAAGTGTTTCAGCATCGCTTTCAGATATGATTTTTTTAAGATCGAAGCCTAGAACATCTGAGGCTGTGTCATAAATAAAGCCGATAGAAGGGTCTGCATTTAAGAGATCAATGCCCATTCCGATAAATTGTGAGCCTTGTCCTGAAAATAGAGAAATTGTCATAAAAACGTAAGTCCTTTCCACTTTCATTGGTGAATTATGCTAATGATCACTTTGTAAAAACGTATTTGAATATACAAAATATATAAAGCTGTTGGAGTTTATATAAAAAAACACGCTTTGTCATTGCAAAAGTCACCGAAATATTGTATAATATAAGAGTGTATGATTTCCAGCAGATGAGTATTATGTTATCTCTGCTTTTCTAATCATATCACAAAATTAAAATAAACACAATAGGAACGGAGGAATTTTTCCATGGGCCTTCACATTTTAGGAACCGGCAGCTTTACGCCGGATGGAACGCTTACAAATGAGGATCTTACAAAATTTATTGAAACGAATGATGAGTGGATTCGTACACGTACCGGTATAAGCGTAAGACATGTTGCAACAGGAGAGCCTACATGGTATATGGGTGCTGAGGCAGCAAAGTCGGCAATTGATGCTGCTGGAATAGATCCGGCTGAGATCGCACTTATTATTGATACAACTATTACACAGGATTACTGTACACCGTCTATGTCTTGCATTATTCAGCGTGAAACGGGTGCAGTGAATGCAGCCTGCTTTGACTTAAATGCAGCTTGTTCCGGATTTGTGTATGCTATGGATATGGCACATCGTTTTCTAAAAACAGAGCCTGATTCAAAATATGCTCTGGTTATTGCAAATGAACAGTTGTCACGTATCACAAACTATGAGGATCGTTCATCATGTATTCTGTTTGGCGATGGTGCAGCCGCTGCTGTTGTGGAATACAAAGAAGATACACTTTATTCAAGTCATCTTGGTGCTGATGGTACAGGTGCTAAGTATCTTTTTGCAAAAAGTGCACTTCCTGATTCACCTTTTGTTGACGAAGAAAAACTGTCATATGAATGGCACGATTTCAGCTCAGCACCGGAAGGAAACTATTCTCATGGCATGAAGCAGGACGGCAAGGAAGTTTATCGATTTGCGACCCATGCAATGCCAAAGGCAGCAAAGGCTGCTGCTGATAAAATAGGCTTTGAACTCGGCAGTCTTGATAAAATAGTACCGCATCAGGCAAATATAAGAATTATTGAAACTGCTATGAAAAATCTGAAACTTCCTATGGAAAAAGTCGTTGTTAATATTAAACAGCACGGAAATACATCAAGTGCGTCTATCCCTATTGCACTCGATGAGGCTGTTCGTTCAGGTGAGATAAAGCGTGGCGATAAGATATGTCTTGTAGGTTTCGGTGCTGGTCTTACCTATGCGGCTATAATTATGGAATATTAAATTTAAAACATTGGCTGTAAAAGTATCCGATAACGGAGAAAGGAAAATATTATGAAAACAAAAATCACAGAGTTGCTTGGCTGCAAATATCCGCTTTTTCAGGGCGGAATGGCATGGATAGCAGAAAGTACACTTGCAGCAGCTGTTACAAATGCAGGCGGTTGTGGAATTATTGCAGGCGGCAGTGCACCTATTGACTATCTTCGTGAGCAGATAAGAATATGTAGAGATAAAGTTGGTGACAAGCCTTTTGGCGTAAATATTATGCTTATGAGTCCAAATGCTGAAGATTTAGCACAGCTTGTTATTGATGAGAAAGTTCCGTTTATAACAACAGGTGCCGGCAATCCGGGCAAGTATATGGAAAGCTGGAAAGCAGCAGGCATTAAAGTTATACCTGTAGTTCCATCTGTTGCTCTTGCAAAGCGTATGGAACGCAGCGGTGCAGATGCAGTTATTGCAGAAGGCACAGAATCAGGCGGACATATCGGCATGAATACTACAATGTGTCTTGTGCCTCAGGTAGTTGATGCAGTTAATATTCCTGTTATTGCAGCAGGAGGCATTGCAGACGGCAGAGGAGTTGCAGCGTCATTTATGCTTGGTGCAGAAGGTGTACAAGTAGGTACAAGATTCCTTGCAACAGAAGAATGTCAGATTCACGAAAACTATAAGAATCTTGTCTTAAAAGCAAAGGATACAGATAATCAGATCACAGGTTTCTATTCCGGAAGCCCATGCCGCAGCGTAAAGACGAAGTATACAAAGAAACTTCAGGAGATGGAGAAGAATGCTGCACCTCCGGAGGATTTTGAAGCATTGACAGTAGGTTCACTGCGTAAAGCTGTTGTAGACGGCAACGTAGACGAAGGTTCATTCCTCTGCGGACTTATCGCAGGCATGGTAAAGGATATTCGTCCATGTAAAGATGTAATAGAAGAAATGATGTCACAGGCTGAAAAGCTTTTGGGCAGATAATTTGAAGGGAGAAAAATAAATGGCTACAGCACTCATAACAGGTGCATCTCAGGGAATAGGTGCGTGTATTGCAGAGCGTCTTGCAAAAGATGGATATGATGTTGCAATAAATCATTTTCCAAGTGATGGTGATAAAGCGAATGCAGAAAAGGTTGCAGAAACTTGCCGCAGCTTTGGGGTGAAGGCAGAGCTTTTTGCAGCAAATGTTGCAGATTATGCTCAGTGTGACGAAATGGTAAAGTCAGTCAAGAGTACATTTGGCAGCATTGATGCTTTGGTAAATAATGCTGGAATTACAAAAGACGGCTTGCTGCTTAGAATGTCAGAAGAACAATATGATGCAGTTATTGCAGTAAACCAGAAGAGCGTATTTAATATGATAAAGCTCGTTGGTGCTGTTATGCTCCGTCAGAAGCACGGCAGTATTGTAAGTCTGGCTTCTGTTGCAGGTCTTTATGGCAATCCTGGACAGATGAATTATTCTGCGTCAAAGGCTGCTATTATAGGCATGACAAAGACTGCTGCTAAAGAACTTGGTTCAAGAAATATTACAGTAAACGCTGTAGCACCCGGATTTATTAAAACTCCTATGACAGATGTTCTTACAGAAGAGCAGAAAAAGGAAATGCTTAGCCTTGTTGCAATGAAGCGTTATGGTTTGCCGGAAGAGATTGCCAGTGTTGTTTCATTCCTTTGTTCAAAAGATGCAAGTTATGTAACAGGTCAAACTATTGAAATATCCGGCGGTCTTATGATGTAATAAAACTGTATTGAATTTATTTATTTAATCAGAAAGGAGTTTGCTGAAGTATTATCTGTTATTATGATAATTTGGCAGAGTGAAATATATTTATGAGAAGAGTAGTTATTACCGGTATGGGAACTGTAAATCCTCTTGGTTGTGATGTTCCTACATTTTGGAATAATGTTAAAGCAGGAAAACTGGGAATTTCTAAAATTGACAGTTTCGATACAACAGAAGTAGGTGTAAGCGTAGCAGGAATCGTACGTGATTTTGACCCTACTGTTTATTGTGACAAAAAGGATATTCGCCATATGGAACGTTTTACCCAGTTTGCAGTTGCTTCTGCAAAGCAGGCTATTGAAGACTGTGGCAGTGATATGAAAGATCTTGATGTTTACAAGTGCGGTGTTATTATTGGCTGCGGTATAGGTGGTTTGGAAATGACACAGCAGGAACATAAAAAGTATCTGGAAAAAGGTCCAAACAGAATCTCACCGTTTTTCGTTCCTATGATGATATCTAATATGGCAGCAGGCGAGATCGCTATGAAAACAAATTTCAGAGGCGATAACTTTGCTACTGTTACAGCTTGTGCATCTGCTACTCATGCGATAGGTGAGGCATTCCGTAAGATAAAGGATGGATATTTAGACGCTTGCCTTTGCGGCGGTACTGAGTCTACTGTAACGGAATTTACTATCGGCGGATTTAAAACTATGAAAGCTCTCACACGTGAAACCGATCCTGCAAAGGCATCTACGCCGTTTGATAAGAACAGAAGCGGTTTTGTATTGGGAGAAGGTGCAGGCGTTCTTATGCTTGAAGAATATGAACATGCAAAGGCAAGAGGAGCAAAGATCTATTGTGAACTCGCAGGCTATGGTGCAACTTGTGATGCTTATCATATGACATCACCTTCACCAGAATGTGAAGCTGCTGCAAGAGCCATGAAGAATTCCTATGAAGAAGCCGGTCTTGCTCCGGAGGATATTACCTATATAAATGCACATGGCACTTCAACAGGTCTTAATGATAAGTATGAAACAAGGGCAATAAAGATTGCTTTAGGTGAAGAAAACGCACGCAAGGTAAAGATAAATTCCACAAAGTCTATGACTGGTCATATGCTTGGCGGTACAGGTGCAGTAGAAGCTATTGTTTCTGCTCTGTCTATCAAGGATGATTTCATTCATCAGACTATTGGATACACAACACCTGACGAAGAGTGTGATCTTGATTATTGTACAGACGGTCCGGTTCAAATGCCTGTAAAGGCTGTTTTGTCAAATTCTTTAGGCTTTGGCGGACACAATGCAACGCTGTGCTTCAAGAAGATCGAAGACTAAAGGAGAATAGAGATGTATACTATTGATGAAATAAAAGAGCTTGCAAAAGCCGTTTCAGAGTATAAGCTTGAAAAGCTCAAATTAAAGACAGATGAATATGAGCTTGTTATTGAGGGAACTGCTAAGCAGCCTGTTCAGATAATGCAGTCTGCCGCTGCTCCATATGTTCCGGCAATTCAGGAAGCTGTACCGGCAGTAAATGCAGAGCCAACAGAAGCAGCTGCTGATACATCTGCAAAGAAGGAAGAAGCACCTGTTGGAAATATAGTAAAAGCTCCGCTGGTTGGAACATTTTATGCATCAGCAAGTCCTGATGATGAACCTTATGTAAAAGTTGGCGACACTGTTAAAAAAGGCGATGTATTGATGATTATTGAGTCAATGAAACTTATGAATGAAGTTACAAGCGACTTTGATGGTGTTGTAGATGAAATACTTGTTTCAAATGGAGAAGCAGTAGAATATGATCAACCGATTATGCGTATTCGCTGAAATATACAGGAGGTTTAGCAAATGGCAGATGTTTTGATGAACAGAGAACAGATCATGGAGGTAATACCTCATCGTGACCCATTTCTTCTTATAGATGAAGTATTAGAAATGGAAGAAGGCAAACGTGTTGTTGCACGTAAATATATAAAGGAAGATGACTATTGGTTCAAGGGACATTTTCCGGAGAAACCTGTAACACCTGGTGTTCTTATGGTTGAAATGCTGGCTCAGACAGGTGCAGTATGTATTCTCTCTCAGCCGGAGTTCAAGGGAAAAATTGCACTTTTTGCAGGTATTGATAAGGCAAAGTTCCGCCGTCAGGTAGTACCGGGTGATGTTCTTGACCTTGAAGTTGAGATCATTAGTCAAAGAGGACCTATAGGCGTAGGCAAAGCTACTGCATCTGTCGATGGAAAGAAAGCTGTTACCTGCGAGATAAAATTTGCCGTAGAAAAGTAAGGAAGCATTGCTTATGAGTTTCAGTAAAGTTTTAATCGCTAACCGTGGTGAGATCGCAGTAAGAATTATACGTGCCTGTCGTGAACTTGGATTTCATTGTGTAACAGTATATTCAACAGCTGACAGATCTGCCATACATTCAAAGATCTCTGATGAGTCTGTTTGTATAGGGCCTCCGGCTACAAAAGATAGTTATCTCAATATGCAGGCACTCATTGCAGCGTGTGAGAATACAGGTGCAGATGCAATTCACCCTGGTTTTGGATTTTTATCTGAAAGTGCAGAATTTGCAGCACTTTGCAGAGAGCATGGCATAACATTTGTGGGTCCTACACCGGAATCTATTTTAATGCTTGGTGACAAGGCTAACGCCAAAGAAACTATGAAAGCAGCAGGAGTTCCTGTAATTCCTGGTTCAGATGGTGTTGTTGGTTCAGTAGAGGATGCAAAGAAAATTGCAGCTGAAATAGGTTATCCTGTACTTGTAAAAGCATCGGCAGGCGGCGGCGGCAGAGGTATAAGAAGAGTCGACAATGATGAGCAGATGGAAGCACAGCTCACACTTGCCAAGGACGAAGCTTTGAAGTTTTTTGGAAATGATGATGTTTACATTGAAAAGCTTATTGTTGGCCCACATCATGTTGAAATACAGATCTTAGCAGATTCATTCGGCAATACAGTGGCATTGGGCGAACGTGACTGTAGTATGCAGCGTCGCAATCAGAAGGTATTGGAGGAAAGTCCAAGCCCGCTTATGACGGATGAACTAAGACAAAAAATGCAGGAGGCAGCTGTAAAGGCCGCTAAAGCAGCAGGCTACTGCAATGCAGGCACGATAGAATTTCTTGTTGATAAGGATAGAAATTTCTATTTTATGGAAATGAATACACGTATCCAAGTAGAACACCCTGTAACAGAATTTGTAACAGGAATTGACCTTGTACAAATGCAGCTTAAAATTGCACAGGGTGAAAAGCTGCCGTTTAAGCAGGAGGATATAAAGCTTACCGGTCATTCAATAGAGTGCCGTATAAATGCAGAAAATCCTGATTTGGATTTTCGTCCGTCACCTGGTACAATAGATGCACTTTACATACCTGGAGGTCCGGGAGTTAGAATTGACAGTGCAGTATATCAGGGATATACAATTCCACCTTATTATGATTCAATGATTGCAAAGCTCATTGTTCATGCACCTACAAGAAAAGAAGCCATTATGAAAATGCGTCTGGCTCTGGCTGAATTTATTGTAGAAGGAATAGATACGAATATAGATTTCCAGTTGAAGCTTCTTAAAAATCAAGATTTTGAAGAAGGAAATTATGACAACGCTTTTCTGATGAATTATCTGGAACAGCTGAAAAAATCATAAGATCATAATCATAATGGAAGAGGACAGGCTGCATAAGGCAGCTGTAATATGGTGATACGATATGTTAGAAGATTTGTTTAAAACGGTCACAAAGCGTTTTAATGGTGATGACCCTGAATCCGCAGTGCCAATGTTTAAATGCCCACGCTGCGGAGCATCTATAACTCAGCAGAAACTTGCAGAGCTTGGAAAAGTCTGCCCGAATTGTCAGTATCATGCCAGACTGACGGCTGCTGAAAGAATATCAATAACTGCTGATGGCGGTTCTTTTGTAGAGTTTGATAAAGATCTTTGCAGTGCTGACCCATTGGAATTTCCGGGTTACGCTCAAAAGGTGGCAGATTTACAGCAAAAGACCGGTCTTAAGGACGCTGTAGTTACTGGTATGTGTACAATAAAAGGCAGCAAAACTGTTTTGATAGTAATGGATTCAAACTTTATGATGGCGTCTATGGGCAGCGTTGTCGGTGAGAAAATTACACGTGCATTTGAATATGCAGCGGAAAATAAACTTCCTGTAGTTGCTTTTACAGCTTCAGGCGGAGCAAGAATGCAAGAGGGAATCATATCTCTTATGCAGATGGCAAAAACTTCTGCCGCTGTGCAGAAACACAATGAAGCCGGACAGCTTTACATAACTGTAATGACCGATCCTACAACAGGCGGTGTAACAGCATCATTTGCATCACTCGGTGATATTATAATAGCAGAGCCAAAGGTTCTTATTGGATTTGCAGGCAGACGTGTTATTGAAGGAACGATAAAGCAGCATTTGCCTAATGATTTCCAGCTGGCAGAATTTCAGTTGGAACATGGATTTGTTGATATGATTGTAAGACGCAACAAGATGCGCAGTGTGCTTTCTCATTTGCTTAAGCTTCACGGATATAATGCAGAATCAAAAAAGCAGGAGGTGTGAAGCGATGAAAAGAGTTAATACAAGAACAGCATGGGAACGAATGTCTATTATTCATGATAAAACACGACCGACTATTCGTGATTATCTGCCGCTTGTTTTTGAGGATTTCTATGAACTTCACGGCGACAGAGGAGTAGGCGATGATGGAGCTATTCTTGGTGGAATAGGCAGAATCTGTGGAACTCCTGTTACTATTATAGCTGAAGTAAAGGGTAGAAATATACAGGAAAACAAGGCATCTAATTTTGCAATGCCGCATCCTGAAGGATACCGCAAGGCACTTCGTCTTGCACGTCAGGCAGAGAAATTTCATAGACCTGTTATTTGTTTTATAGATACACCCGGTGCATTTTGCGGCGTAGAAGCCGAAAAGCGTGGACAGGGAGAAGCTATTGCGAAGAATATTGCAGAGTTTATGTCACTTAAAACGCCGGTAATTTCAATTGTACTTAGCGAAGGCGGAAGCGGCGGTGCACTTGCACTTGGTGTATGCGATGCTCTGGCTATGCTTGAGAACGCCTTATATACACCTATTTCACCTAGAGGTGCAGCCTCTATTCTTTGGAAAGATGCGTCACGTGAACAGGAAGCTTGTGAAGTTTTGCACATAACTGCTGAAGATATGGTTGAATTTGGTGTAGCAGAAGCAATAATTTCAGAGTCTGATACAGATGCAGTAAACGATTTGTACAAAATCTCAGAAAATATGAAAGAATATTTGGCTAAAATTGTTGCAGAAAAATCTAAAAAAGATATTGACCTTTTGCTAAAAGAACGGTATACTAAGTTTAGGAAAATTGGTGTGTTTATTTAAGAACTTGTGTTCATAGGATAAGCTGCACGTTTTTTCGGCGAAATTTGCCGATGTTTGTGCCAACAAAAGCTCATCATACGTCAGTATGCTTTCGCTTTCTCGCCTTGCACTCGTAAAAATTATGCTCAAAAATCCGCACAGCTTCCTTATGAACACAATTTCTAGGCACATTGATTATATACATTCTGGGTTAAAACTACCCAAAAATAAAATATTTGGAGGAATTTTGAAATGACATTTGACAAGATTAAGGAACTCATTGTAGATCAGCTTGATGTTGAGGAAGACAAGGTAACAATGGAGGCTAATATTCAGGACGATCTCGGTGCTGATTCTTTGGATATTGTTGACCTGGTAATGTCTGTTGAAGATGCATTTGAAGTTAAGATCGAAGATGAAGATGTTGAAAACATCAAGACAGTTGGCGACATTGTAAATTACATTGACAACGCTGCTGAATAAGATTCAAGCAAAATAAAATAGTTAAAAAAAGGCTGTTGCAGAAATTTTAATTGCAACAGCCTTTTTTGCTATTTGTCGATTCGAACACAGCACGCATAAGCGTGCGTATGTGCGATGCAATTTAAATCAATCTCTTGATCATCATGGCGACAGCTTGCTTTTAATCTTTAATTCCATTTTGAAGTTTAGCTGCATGGAGAGTGTTTTTCATAAGCATTGTTATTGTCATAGGTCCAACGCCACCAGGAACAGGAGTTATAAAGCTTGCCTTTGGCTCTACATTTTCATAATCAACATCACCGCAGAGTTTGTTGTTTTCATCTCTGTTAATGCCAACGTCAATTACAACTGCACCTTCCTTTACCATATCAGCGGTGACGAATTTAGGCTTTCCTATAGCTACAACCAGAATGTCAGCATCAGCACATACTTCCTTCAGGTTTTTTGTTTTGGAGTGACATATCGTTACAGTTCCGCTTCTCTGAAGAAGAAGCATAGCCATAGGTTTGCCAACAATGTTGCTTCTTCCTACAACAACGCACTTTTTTCCGGATATTTCTATTCCAGCCCAATCAATCATTTCCATAACGCCAGCCGGTGTACAAGGAAGTACATCGTAATTTCCTATCATGATTTTGCCTACATTCAGCGGATGGAATGCGTCAACATCTTTTTCCGGTGTGATTGAATATAGTACTGATTTTTCATCCAAGTGATCCGGAAGAGGAAGCTGTACTAATATACCATGTACTTTTTTATCTTTATTTAGAATATTGATAAGATCAAGCAGCTGTTCTTGAGTAGTGTTTTCACTGAGTTTGTATTCAAATGCGTGGAATCCCAGTTCTTCACAGGCAAGCTGTTTGTTGCGTACATAAACCTGAGATGCCGGATCATTTCCTACAAGAATTACTGCCAATCCCGGATATATTCCTGCGGATTCAATAAGTGCCTCTGTTTCCTTTTTAAGATTTTCACGAACTTCTGCGGATACTGTCTTTCCGCTTATGATTTTTGACATAATTATTCCTCCTTGTTTTTGTCAGCATCAGCTGTTTCATTATTTATGTTGTTTGCATTATCTGCATTGTTTTGACTATTTTCATCTGTTTGAGAATCTTTTGATTTTTCAGTATTTTTATCTTCAGGTTCTTTTTCTTGAATATTTTTATTGGTTTTTGATTTAGACTTATCTTTTAAACGAGCTTCTTTTGCCTGCATAAGAAGTTCTTTTGACTCGTCTGTTTCACAGTAAAGTTTATAATCGCTTCCCAGCCTCTTTACCTTTGAGCCGATTATAATTAGAAGAGCAACGGATATGACTACGCATAATATTGACAAAGCCTGAGAAACACGTATATTGCCTATTACAAGGCTGTCAGTTCTAAGTCCTTCTATAAATGAGCGTCCAAGACCGTACCAAGCGATGTATATAAGGAAAACTTGTCCATCAAATTTACGCCATTTTTTTGCAGTAACTGCAAGTAGAATAAATCCTAAAAGGCACCATATGGATTCATATAAAAAGCATGGATGTACAGGCATATTAGGATCTAAATTAACTTGCAAATTATTATAGCAGTTAGTATTTGCATAGTTAGAAGTGATCCAGCTTTGAATTCTTCCGCCTGTCATGCCAAAAATAGAATCGGTGTTGCAGCCGAAAGCTTCTTGATTAAAGAAATTTCCCCATCTTCCAATGCATTGTCCTATAAGAAAACCCTGACCGACAATGTCAAGCAAAGGCAGCAATTTCACTTTGCGCAGTTTTGCGACTATTCCGCCAACAAGGATCGCTCCTATTATACCGCCGTAAATAGCCAGGCCGCCAAGACGTATATTGAAAATATCTACAGGGTTATCTTTGTATTGATCCCATTCAAGTATAACATAATAAGTTCTTGCACCTACAATACCGCCTATAATACCGCCTATAATAGCATCAATAGCACGGTCAGCGACTATGCCGTAACGTTTCATTTGAGAGAATGCAAAAATTATTGCAAGCAGCATACCAAAAGTTATCAGCAATCCGTACCATTGAATATCAACGCCGAATATTGTAAACGCAGTGGAATCCAAGTCAAATATCAACCCAAGTTTTGGAAAAGCCACCTGGTCATGCTGTAGATTCAAATATTCTTCGCTCATTGCTGTACATCTCCTTCCGCATGACGGTTTTGACTGTTCTTTACAATTGAAAGAGAATATAGCTGTGGATCTATTTCGTCACATACAAATCTGTTTACATCATCGATCGTCATTTTTGATAATAATTTTATAGTATCAAACGGAGAAGCGTCACCATTTAGATGAGCATTCAACATGATGTTTGCCATAGAGCCTACATTGTTTGTATCAATTATCATTTCACCGTATGTTGATTTTAAAACTTCATCAAAAAGTTCTTTGTCAAGACCGTTTTTCTTAGCGTTATAGATCGCTTCTATAATTCTATCTTTTACAGTATTTGGATCCGGTGATTCACCTTCAAATATGATTGTAAAATATCCGTCACCGTTGAATATTTCGCTTGCAAAAACATTGTTTATCAGTCCGTCATCCATAAGTGAACGATAAAGTTCGGAAGATGCATTAGCGAGTATCTGTATTGCAAGATATGCTTCTGTTCTTGCTTTTGTACTGCAAAAACCATCTTTTGGAGCACACTTGAATCCAAGTGAAAACATTGTTGTACCAACTGCTGCATATTCCACTGTTTCATGTTTTACGATCGTCATCGGTTCATCAGGAAATACTGATTCCAAACTCAAGTCTTCACAAGGTTTCAATAGCTTGTCAGCAATTTCCAGAACTTCATCAACTTTGCAGTTGCCAGCAACTGAAAGTACCATATTATGAAGATTGTAAAAAGTATTGTAGCAGCGATACAAAAGAGTATCCGTAATTTGTGCAATGCTTTCTTCTGTGCCGGCAATGTCAATTTTTACAGGATGATTGTGGTAAAGACCTCTAAGCATATTGAAAAGTACTATCCAGCCCGGATCGTCATTTGTCATTTGTATTTCCTGTCCGATTATGCCAAGCTCTTTTTGTACGCTTTCGGGAGTGAAATAAGGATTTTGCACAAATGAAAGCAGTATTTCAAGTGATTCTTTATAGTGGTCAGAGCAGCTGAAAAGATAGCAGGTTCTGTCAAATGATGTGTATGCATTAGCATTTGCACCTGTTTTAGCATATAGGTTGAATACATCGCAGTCTTCGTTTTCAAAAAGCTTATGCTCCAGAAAATGAGCAATGCCTTCAGGCACAGTACAGTAATCATCATCATGGCAGGTTTTAAATTTTGTGTTTATAGAACCATATTTTGCAGCGAATAAAGCATGAGTTGTAGAAAAATCTTCCATTTCATCAACATAAATAGTTAGTCCGCTTGAGTGGTCTATTTTAATACAGGTATCGCCTGTGATGGTGCTTTTAATAATAGTTTTAGTTGTTTTTTTACTCATTAACGCCTTCCTCCTCTGAAGATGCTTCAAGTATATAAACAGTATCCAATTTAAGGGATGCAGCCGCTGCCATGATCTGCTCACGGGTCACTGTTTTAAACTTAGCAACAGCACTTTCAACAGTTCTATTTTCATTGCGAATAATATTTGTAAAATACCATCTCACATATGATGAAGATGTAGAACCTAATGATTTAATAGAGTTGTAGGCAGACATACGAGTATTCTCTAAAAGTTCGTCTGAAAATTCACCATTTGCGATATTTTCAAGTTGTTTTATAATTTCAGCCTTGGCCGTTTCGATGTTTGATTTCAAAACACCGCAGTCAACAATTAGAGTTTGTTTTGTTTCGCTGTAAGAACTTAAACAGTAGTAGCACAGGCTTAGTTTTTCACGAACATTTGAAAACAGCAATGAAAATGGTGTAGCACCATATAACATATTCAAAAGCATCATAGTGTAAATCTGGTCACAGTCTGTTTTAAATGCCATAGCCATTTTGCATTGAGTAACAGGAAGTATTTCTGTAAATTCTTCCGGCTTGTTTTTTAGCGGGCTTGGTGTTATAAATGATGGCAAAGTCATAGGATTTTCACGATTTGCAGCAGCGAAAATCTTTTTAAACTTATCAGCAACAGATGGTTCAGGCTTTGGAGATACAAGGAATATCTCAATTGCCGATGTTTTTAAAAGTTCTTTATAGGCATCATATGTGCTTTGCGGAGTAAGCTTTAAAACATCTTCCTTTTTACCATAGCTTGAAAATGCGGATATTTCGTTTTTATAAGCGATCTCCATACATTTTTTTAGTGTATAGTCACGTTTATCATTTATTTCCGCCTCGATTGTATCAAGCAGATCTTTATATTTGATCGCATATTCATTTTTGGAAAAGCCTCCGTCTTCGATATTTGGATAGAGAAGGCAGTTTTCTGCAATATCCAAAAGTTCGCCCAGAATGTCTTCATTCTCAAGTGCATAGCAATTGCATAGAGCAGAGAATGATACATTTATAACCTGATAATTACCAAGTTTATTGATGCTTACACTGGCAGAACCGCAGTAGAGTCTGTTCATTTTTCTGTTAAGCAGAGTTACAGACGGATATTTCTGGCAGCTAGTAGTTAAAAGACTGGCAGCCAAGGCATAGCCAGCACTTCGTTCTTTTGAAATGGGCAGTATAAAACGCACATTTATAGCATTCGTTTTGAATTTCGGGTCAACTATCGCATTAAATCCGATGGATTCCGAAAGCATAGATCTTTTGTATGAAGCTGACATATTATAATTCTCTTAGTCCTTTCTAAATTATTGCGTGCAAAATATACACAATGATATTATATCATATTTAAATTATAATTACCATAGTTTTTTAAAAAAATATGCAGAGGTGTGATCTTTTTAGTATTGATGATATTATTATAAGAGCTTATGTTCATAGATGAAGTATGCTCGAAAAGACGTGTGCTGAACCTATGAACACAAGCTCTAAACATGATAATATGTTATAGTTGTAAGTTTTATAAGTTATAATAGTATTCTTGACATAATAATATAAGTTGAGTATAATAATAATGATAATAACTGTTTAGAATTGAGGAATGCATTATGAAGAAGATTACAGTTCATGCAAGCACTGAATATGATATTCTTATTCAGGAAGGTCTTATAAAATCATGCGGAGATATTATAAGAGAAAAAACAAAGGCACAGAAGATAGCGATTATTACAGATGATACGGTAAATGAGTTGTATGGCAAAGTTGTGGAGGATTCTATTTCCAAAGCAGGATTTGATATTATAAAATTTGTTTTTCCTCATGGAGAAACTTCAAAATGTGCGGATACACTTGTTGAGATATATGATTTTCTATGTGAAAACAGTATAACAAGAACTGACTGCTTGGTTGCATTGGGCGGTGGTGTAGTTGGTGATATTACAGGATTTGCAGCAGCTACATTTTTAAGAGGAATGGATTTTGTTCAGATACCTACAACACTTCTTGCACAAGTGGATTCATCAGTTGGCGGAAAAACTGCCATTGACCTTAAAGGCGGAAAGAATCTTGTTGGTGCATTTAAGCAGCCGTTATGTGTAATATGTGACCCTGAAACGCTTAGAACTCTTACTCCTGAAATCTTCTCAGATGGTATGGGCGAAGTTATAAAATATGGCATGATACGTGATGAAAAACTTTTTGAGCTTATTGCAAAGCATGATCAGGAAAGTATATGGGCAGATATTACAGATATTATTGCCAACTGTATAAGTATAAAGCGTGATGTTGTAGAAATGGACGAGTTTGATACGGGTGAGAGAATGATTTTAAATTTCGGTCATACTTTGGGTCATGCTATAGAAAGCTATTATCATTATGAAACTTACAGCCATGGAAGTGCGGTCGCTGTTGGTATGTGCATGATGGCTGATAAAACTTGTGATGCTGAAATTGCACACAGACTTAAAGATTGCGTAAGGGCATATAACCTTCCAACCAATGTGCCTGCTGATATAAAAGAACTTGTTCCTCTTTGCGGCAAGGATAAAAAGCGTGCTGCAAGTCAGCTTAGATTTATTGTATGTAAAACTATCGGCAAAGCAGAGATCCATACAATGTCATTTGATTCATTTTCAGCGTGGATGGAAAAATAAAGTTTAAAAATGTGCCTTTACTGATGTTTGTAAAAGAAAAAACTATTGAAATCCTGTAATGTCTATGTTATAATATAAAATAATAAATGGTAATGGTATCAGTTTAAAGTTAAAAATCGGGAGGAAGTAATATGTCATCGTTCTGGAATAATCGCATTACGTTTTCAATCTTTGGGGAATCTCATGGTCCGGCAATCGGCATTGTAATAGATAATCTGCCGCCGGGAGAATATATAGACAAAGACAAGCTGCTGCATTTTATGTCACGCCGTGCACCTAAAAAGGATGGCACTACTACGCCAAGAGGAGAAAAGGATCTTCCGCAGATAATGTCAGGTGTGCTTAATGAAAGAACAACAGGTGCACCGCTTTGTGCGATGATTCAGAATACAGATACACGTTCAAAGGATTATAGTAATTTGTCAAGACTTCCACGACCTGGTCATGCTGATTACACCGGTGCTATCAGGTATCAAGGATTTAATGATGTAAGAGGCGGCGGTCATTTTTCAGGCAGACTAACAGCACCGCTTTGTTTTGCAGGTGCAGTCTGCGGTCAGATATTGGAAAGAAGAGGTATTTATACAGGAGCACATATTGCTTCTATACATGGTATCAAGGATGATATGTTCAATACAACTAATGTTTCAAAAGCCGATCTGCTTGATGTTCGTAAAAAAGATTTTCCGGTTATAAATGATGAGCAAGGACAGGCGATGCGTGAAGATATACTGAAAGCTAGAGAAGGCTGTGAGTCATTAGGCGGTATTATAGAATGTGCTTGTGTAAATGTTCCTGCCGGAATCGGTTCGCCTATGTTTGAAGGTCTTGAAAATTCTATTGCACAGCTTGTATTTGGAATACCGGCAGTAAAGGGTCTGGAATTTGGTGCAGGTTTTAGAGTTGCTGAAATGGTTGGAAGTCAGGATAATGACAATTTTTATATTGATGAAAACGGCAGAGTGAAGACAAAGACAAATAACCATGGCGGAATACTTGGAGGTATTTCTTCCGGAATGCCGATTACTCTGAATGTTGCGATAAAACCTACAGCATCAATTTCCAAGCCGCAGGAAACAGTTGATTTTAGAGAAAAGAAAAATGAAATACTACAGGTAAAGGGCAGACATGATCCGTGCATAGTACCAAGGGCTGTACCGTGTGTTGAAGCGGCTGTAAATATTGCTATTCTTTCTCATATGATGAATTATCCTCATTTTTAATTAGGTAACCACTGAATAAATCTCGCCTGACGGCTTGGCGTACATCTTGCTTGCACATTTCCCGTCATACTGCACAGAAATTCCTTGACAGGCGACAGCCTGCCTGCGAAGTTTCTGTACAATCTGCCTAAAAATCCGACTGCGCAATATGTACACCAGATTTAATCAGTGATTCTTTAGCAACTTTAAATTATTGACCGGAGGCGAATTCGATGCAGGAAGAAAATTTGATGAAAATGTCCGAAAGGGCAACTCCGCCCATTATGGAAACATATACGGCAAGTATACTTATTTGTTATTTGCTTTATAAGATTGACCGTCCTATTGAAAAGGCACATCTTTATGATATTGCTGTAAGCAATAATATAATAAATTATTTTTTCTATCAGGAATCGATTTCATATCTTGAAAAGAATGGTTCTATAGTTCTAACTAAAACAGATGACGGGAAGCCGGCATATATTCTTGCTGGAGAAGGTATCCAGTGTGCAAAGCAGCTTCGTGATTGCGTAAGCAAAGCATATCGTGATAAAATGGTATTATGTGCTATTAAATATTTCGCAAGGCTAAAACGTGAGGGAGAAGTTAAGATAGAGTATATTCCTTCAAAACATGGATATTATGTTCATGTACGCTGTCTTGATGTTCAGGAAGATTTGCTTGATATGAAAATTTACGCTCCAGATCTTACACAAGCTAAATATCTTGGTAGGCAGATAATGTTAAATCCTGCCGGATTTTACAAAAAGATTTTAGATGCAGCGTTCCAGAATGAAGAAGATAAAATGGAGTATGATTTGTCTGATAATTAAGAAATTTTACAACGAGTACTGTGCTTCAGAGTGCAGTGCTTGTTTTTATGAACATATTGTAAAATATGGTGCGATTTTGCAGTTGTTACCCTGCGTAGGGTATTGCTTGTGACCTCAGGTAATGATGTAAAATAAGTTCATAAGGAGGTGAATGCTATGTCAAAATGCGTAAAATATACAACGGGAGAAATGGCTAAGCTTTGCGGTGTTTCAGTAAGGACAGTGCAGTATTATGATAAAAGAGGCATTCTAATGCCTGATGAACTTAGCGAAGGTGGACGGAGAATTTATTCAGAGGACGATTTGCATAAGTTAAGAATCATATGTTTTTTGAGAAGTATAGGAATGTCTGTTGGCAGCATAGGTAAAATATTGCAGGAAGAAGAAACGAAATATATTATAGCGTTACTTTTAGAGCAGCAAGAGCAGCTGCTCATTGGCGAAATAAATGAGCGTCAGGAACAGCTTGATACTTTGAGAGAACTTTACCGCAGCGTGAAGAGGGATAAGGATTTCTCCATAAAATCTATAGGTGACATAGCTTATCAAGTGAAAAGCAAAAATGAACTTAAAAAACTCAGGGCAAAACTTTTAGTTGTAGGAATAATTATTGATATTATTGAAGTTACAACAGTTATTCTTTGGATTGTAAAGGGTATATGGTGGCCTTTTGTGCTTGGTATGGGTATTGCTATACCGATGGGAATATTGATTTCGCTTTATTATATGAAAAGGACTGCGTATATTTGCCCGAAATGTCATAAGGTTTTCCAAGCATCAAAGAGGGAAGTGTTTTTTGCAGCACATACACCGAGGACACGTAAATTACGCTGTTCTGATTGCGGTTACAAGGGATATTGTGTAGAAGTTTATGCCAATGAATTAGAATGATTTGTAAGAATTAAATAATGACAAAAAGGCTGTTGCAGAGATTTGAGCTGCAACAGCTTCCAATTTTTATTGTTAAAATATACAAAAAAATATTTAAATAACTGTAGGAATGCACTAATTTTTTTTGAAGCTGTAAAAAATATTGCAATTCTTATTAGAATATGCTAAAATAAATGTGGCATATTTGAGCCGTATTAATATTTTTTTGGAAGGAGTATATCTATGAACGTTAAAAAGAAGATCATTGCATTGGTTTCAGCCACAGCCGTTGCAATGGCGAGTCTGGCAGGTACAGTAGGTGCTTCTGCTGTATTTTCAACCAGCGATGTACAGGAGGAATCAACGCAGATTTTAAATGCTGCGGGTACATATACAATTTCGCCTGGAACAAAAATTGTTTACAGTCAGCTTCCGGCAAGCGACAAAATGATTGGCTGGGAATGGTCAGAATTTGGAATCGGAGCAAATGAAAAAATCCAGAAGGTAGAGTTTAATGTTTCTACACCGGGTTCATCAATTGGTAAGTGGCAGGGTGCTTTTGGTACTTCCACCACTGTTGCACCTGATTATTGGGCACAGACAGAAGATGCTGAAGAAACAATCAGCGGCAAGAGCGGTACTATCACATGGGAAATGGATGCTGCTACATCAGCTATTGTGCAGACACAGTACGGCGGCGAACTGAAGATGGGTTTCTGGTGGGTAGACTGCGGTACAATAACTGTTGATTCTATCACCGTATATACAGATGCTAAGGGAGCTACAACAACAGCACCTACACCAGGAACAACAGCGCCAAATCCTGGTACAAACACAGGTTATAAGATCACTCCTGGAACAAAGATCGTTTACAAGGATCTTCCGGCAAGCGACAAAATGATTGGCTGGGAATGGTCAGAATTTGGAATCGGAGCAAATGAAAAAATTCAGAAGGTAGAGTTTAATATCTCTACACCAGGTTCAAAAATTGGTAAGTGGCAGGGTGCTTTTGGTAGTTCCACCACTGTTGCACCTGATTATTGGACACAGACAGAAGATCAGGAAGAAACGATCAGTGGCAAGAGCGGTACTATCACATGGAATGTGGATTCTGCTACATCTGCTATCATACAGACACAGTACGGCGGCGAACTGAAGATGGGCTTCTGGTGGATAGACAGCGATACAATAACTGTTGATTCTATCGTAGTTTATACAGACAAGAGTTCTTCTTCTACAACAACTACAACAAAAGCTACAACTACAACAAAAAAATCTACAACAACTACAACAAAGGCTACAACTACAACAAAAAAATCTACAACAACTACAACAAAGGCTACAACTACTACAGCTAAGACAACAGCAACTACATCAAAGGTTGATCCAAATGGCTACAGATGGGAAGCAGGTGAATATTGGGTAAAGCCTGGCGATACAGATTTCGGCATTATCCCTACAGTATACAATGACCCAGGTGATCTGACAGCTCTCAAGCTGACAATGAAATCATCAGCTCTTGCAAACGGAGCAATCAAGCCAACAGCAGCAGGCAATATGGGCATGGAATTTGGTGAAGCATATCCTGACTTTGCAGATATGGTATTTACAGCAAGTGAAATGCTGGTTGCAGGTTCAGCAATATTCGGCGTAGATGCAGCAGAAGACGGCAGCTCAATCGCTACAATGCTTTATGATGTAGCTGATAAGGATGCAGTAATAGCAGCGGCAGAAAAGGCAGGTCTGAAACTTCAGACTGATGCGGAGCATGGTTCATATTACTCATTCCCACTTGATTTTGATCCGGAACTCAACCCAGCACTCGGCGCACCAAAATGTGAAGCAGTTCTGGCAAATGAACAAAGACTCCCAACAACATATGTTTCAGGTACTATCAATATTATTGTAAAAGATCCTGTTGAACTTCCTACAGGTTATACATGGGAAGCTGGAGATTACTGGGTAAAGGCTGGAGATACAGACTTTGGTATTATACCAAGAGTATATAATGACCCGGGTGATTTGACAGCTCTCAAGCTGACAATGAAGTCATCAGCTCTTA